>JAGXLE010000182.1 GCA_018334855.1 Desulfobacterales bacterium
GTCGGCCTCTTCCTTGACCACGCCTTCCTTTACAGGCTTAGGCGCCTCTTCGACCAGGGCCTTTGCCTCTTTTAGCCCCAGACCGGTAATTGCCCGGACTTCCTTGATGACCTGAATTTTCTTGTCCCCCGCCGCAGAAAGCACCACGTCAAACTCGGTCTTCTCCTCTGCAGGAGCGGCTTCCTCGCCGCCAGCCGCCGGCGCACCGGCCACTGCCACAGGCGCCGCCGCTGAAACACCGAATTTCTCTTCGAGCTCCTTGACCAGCTCGGAAAGCTCCAGAACCGACATATTAGCGATAAAATCAATCACGTCCTGTTTTGTAATCTCTGCCATTTTGTTTATCCTCCAACAAATATATTTATCTGATCTTAAAGTTTATAACCATAGATTATCATTGCAAACCCTATGCGGCTTCCTTCTGGTCCCTGATGGCCTGAAGCGCATAAAGCAGGCGTTCCGGCACATTGGAAAGCGCCCTTACCAGACCGCCCGGCACGGCGTTCATGGCTCCCAGCACTTGGCCGAGCAATACTTCGCGCGAGGGCAGCTCGGAAAGACGCCTAATACCATCGACATCAAGTGCTGTACCGCCCATGACGCCGGCCTTGATCTCCAGCTTGGCATTGTCCTTGGCAAATTCGAACAAAGCCTTTGCCGGAACCACCGGGTCGTCGTAACTCATTGCCACGGCGCTCGGTCCTTCGAAATGCTGCCGGATTTCATCGACATCCGTATCTTTTGCAGCCCGGACCAGAAGGGTGTTTTTCACTACCTTGAATTCAACTCCCGCTTCCCTGAGCCTGGTCCGCAATTCGTTGATTTTGGGCACATTGAGGCCCTTATGATCAACAAGGATCAGAATTTTCTTCTGATCAAACTTTTCATGAAGCTCTGATACAAGCTCCTGCTTTTGCGAAAGCGTTAACACTGACTCCACCTCCTTTCTGAATCTGTAAAAACCACGGGCCTCCACAGCATCAGAAAGCCTGCCTCGGTAGGCCGGAAAAAACAACTTTTCCGATTAAACACGCCTGATGGGGTGAACCTACGGTCTTTGACAGATAGATTTTATTTGGTATGAAACATAATTACCCGAACCCGGGCTATCTCCCGGGCCAGGCGGCAATGCCTTATTATAAACTTATTTCAGCAGATCCTTGACATAGGACGGGTCCACCTTGAAACCGGGCCCCATAGTGGTTGAAACCGCAATGCTGCGAAGATATGCGCCCTTGCTGGCAGAAGGCTTCAGCCGCAAAAGCGTGTCCATGAAAGCCCGGATGTTGTCGATAAGCTTTTCGCTTCCAAAGGAGACTTTCCCCATCGGAGCATGAACAATTCCTGTCTTATCCACCCGGAAATCCACTTTTCCGGCCTTTAACTCGTTTACAGCCTTTGTAACGTCAAAAGTAACAGTGCCGGTCTTTGCATTGGGCATCAATCCCCTGGGTCCGAGGATTTTTCCGATTTTCCCCACTGAACTCATTACATCAGGGGTGGCCACGGCCTTGTCAAAATCAAACCAGCCGCCCTTGATTTTTTCGATCAAATCGTCGTTGCCCACGTAATCCGCACCGGCGTCCTGGGCTTCCTTTTCTTTTTCGCCCTTGGCAAACACCAGGACTCTTACTTCCTTTCCCAGGCCGTGGGGCAGCACCACCGAGCCGCGCACCATCTGATCTGCATGACGGGGATCCACGCCCAGCTTTACGGCAACATCTACTGTTTCATCGAACCTGACATAGGAAGATTCCAGGGCCGCTTCAACCGCCTCGGCAAAGCCTGCCCGCTCCCTGGTCTCGAAATTCGACTTAACCTCTCTGTATTTTTTGCTACGCTTGCGCATCGTTTTCCCTTTAACTCCCTGTTTATCGTTAGACCACTTCAAGACCCATGCTTCTTGCCGTTCCCGATATGATCCTGCAGGCGCTTTCAACATCGGGGGCATTAAGATCCGGCATCTTGGTCTTTGCGATTTCTTCAACCTGGGCCAATGTCACTTTCCCGATTTTTTCCGCCTTGGGGCTCCCGGAACCCCTGGCGATACCCGCTGCTTTTTTCAGCAGCACTGCTGCAGGCGGTGTTTTTGTAATGAACGTAAACGTCTTGTCCTGGTATATGGTGATCACCACCGGGGTGATCGTTCCTTCATCGTTTGCCGTCCGGGCATTAAACGCCTTGCAGAAATCCATTATATTTACCCCGTGCTGGCCCAGGGCGGGGCCTATGGGCGGCGAGGGGTTGGCCTTTCCGGCCTGTACCTGAAGTTTAACCTGGGCTACGACTTTCTTCGCCATATCTCAAACATCTCCTGTTCTAATTTTTCGCGACCTGGACGAAATCGAGTTCAACCGGGGTGGATCGACCGAATATGCTTACAAGCACCTTTAGCTTCCCCTTCTCCGGGTTGACATCCTCCACGGTTCCGTTGAAATTGGTAAACGGTCCGTCAATGACCCGGACCTCATCGCCTACTTCAAAATAGAATTTGGGCTGCGGCTTGTTTTTGCCCGCCTCCATCCGGTTTATTATCTGCTCTGCCTCTTCATCGGGTACAGGGGCGGGGCGATCGCGTCCCCCTAAAAAACCGGTGACTTTTGCAGTATTTTTCACCAGGTGCCAGGTTTCCTCATCCAGCTCCATCCGGACCAGAATATAGCCGGGGTAAAATTTCCGGTTCGAGGTCTTGCGCTTGCCTTTCACCATTTCCACCACCTGCTCGGTGGGGACAATCACCTCGCCGAATTTTTCCGGGTGGGCGCACGCGGCAATACGCTCCTCAAGGTTTTTCTTCACCTTGTTTTCAAAACCGGAATAAACATGGATGATGTACCATTTAAACGCCACGCATTACCTCTCTTTCCCTCTCTGATCTATAGGATCAACTGTACCAGGCTGGACAAAACATAATCGGCGAGGCCAAGAAAAATCGCAATGATAATAACGAAAACAAGCACGACCGCCGTCGTTCCCACCGTTTCCTTGCGCGAAGGCCAGGTAACCTTGCTAAGCTCCACCTTGACTTCCCGCAGAAACTGTATCCAGTTGCCGAAATACCGCTCCAGAAGTCTTACAATAAAAGTCTGCTCCGCGCCTGTACGCCCGGCACCCGAATAAGAGGGCTTCTTTTTCTGCTTTACCTCCGCCCCTGCAGATCCTCCTGCAGCCGCCCCGGCCAGGCTGCCTTTATCGGCCCGGGCATTATTGGAATCAGAGCCGCCGGCCGGCTTTTTTTTCTTCTTTTCAGCCGGCTTTTTTTTCTGCATGCGTGCCATCTTGGCTCCTAAAATATCGAAAGCTCAAAGTTGGACTTCAGACCTTTTATATTCATTTTGAAATCGCAACCTTTGAGCTTTCCGTTAATTTTTTGGCAGGCCAGGAGGGATTTGAACCCCCAACCACCGGATTTGGAGTCCGACGCTCTGCCGTTAGAGCTACTGGCCTGAATTACTTACGCATAGCGTCAAATATCCATAAACGGATCTATTTGGTTTCCCGATGCATGGTATGCGTATGGCAGAACCTGCAGTACTTTTTAAACTCGAGCCTGTCGGGTTTGGTACGCTTGTTCTTTGTTGTTGAATAGTTTCGCCGTTTGCATTCCGTGCATGCCAGAGTCACTTTTACTTTCAAGTATCTGCTCCCGATTTATTCCGCTATTCGATAATTTCACTTACAACGCCGGCGCCGACGGTACGGCCGCCTTCACGTACCGCAAACCGCAACCCTTCTTCCATGGCAATCGAGCTGATCAGCTCTGCCGAAATCGTTACATTGTCTCCC
>JAGXLE010000183.1 GCA_018334855.1 Desulfobacterales bacterium
TCAGGCAGCCGCGGATAACTTCTCTTAATGTCCTCGTTGCCTGCTGTACCCGGGTTAAGCCAGATCTGTGCCCCGTATTGCTCTTTAGATCCCGGGGTGGGCGTGGTACAGTATTTAATCCAGCCTTCAGGCAAAAGCTGCCTTCCCTCCCATCTCCCATTCTGCAGAAAAAACTGACCTATACGTGCCCAGTCCCTGGCGGTTGCGAACATGTAGCTTGAACCAACGAGATTACCGGAGGCATCCGGCTCAATGACTGCGCTGTCCATATGCAGCGGCTTAAAGAGACGCTGCTGTAAATACCGGTGCACGTCAACAAGGCTGCCGCCGGTCTTTTCACGAATTATCCGCATAAGTATATTGGTAGTACCGCTTGAATAGTGCCACTTTTCTCCCGGCTCGCCGGCCAGCGGTTTTGCGGCAGCGTAGGCCGCCATGTTGGCCGAGTCGTAGAGCATCTCAGTAGCGTCCGTCATAGGGCCGTAAACCTCTTCGAAGGCCAGACCGCTGTTCATCCGCATAAGGTTGTCCAGGGTGATCTCCGAGCGGGGATCATCCGGCTGTTGCCATTCTTTGACGGGAGCGGGCTGCCCGACGTCGAGTTTCCCGTCCTTTACCAGCAGCCCCACCAACGTCCCTGTTATGGACTTGGTCATGGACCAGCCAAGAAGGCGGGTTTGCGGGGTTATGTTATCTGCATACCGTTCGGCGATGAGCCTTCCCCTGTATACAACCGCCACCGCCTGGGTGCGCACCGGCAGCCCGTTGTTTTCTTCCATGAATGCAAAATCAAGTGCCTTTTCGATTTTCTCCCTGTCCACCCCGGCAGGCAGGCTTGCCGGGTCCGTCATGTTTCCGGCCGGCCACAATTTTTCCCCGGAATTTTTAAAGGATGGGACCGCGCCTTCAACCTGCTGCATCAGCTGCTCACGCGTCCTGTCAACGGCCAGGGTACAGCCAAACCCCTCCCTGTAGACGGCGGTCTTATCCTGTAAAAATCCCAGTCCCACGGAAGTGACCTCTTTTCTCTCCCGGTCTATACTGCTTGACACCAGCGCGAAGAGAGGATTGGTGGGGTTGATTTCTTCTTCAATAATGTAGTCAGGATCCCGGTCGGACAAAAAGACCTGGGAACAGAGATACTTGGCAGAGTAACCGGTGCCGATGGCCAGGGCGTTGTAGAGGTAATAGATGCCGCCTGCAAAAACAACGACCAACACAATGATAATTCCCCAGATAATTCTCCTGGTATATTTTTTCATGGGTATACCTCACGGACTCGTAAAAAGTTAATTCTGAAATGGCAAGTTTGATCATAATTACACCATTTTCGGCTAAATGTCCAGCGGCAGCGCAGAGATAAATCTTTCTTACACACATCTGCAACAATTTTTCCGGCAATCATTAAGGTATTATATCCCGGCGACAGAGATTTGTCCGTCCGGGAACTTCCTTGACATCTGCAGCCCGATAAGCGTAAATTTAAATCAAATGTCCAAAAAACTGTATCTGCAGGTTTATTGAATCCTTTTGTAATTTGCCAGGGAGGAGAAGATTATGGCACGCTTTATTTTTATTCTCGGAAGAGATGACAATGAAGCCGCCACCCGCTGTTTTCAATTTGCCAAGGTGGCCTGTGACAAAGATCACCAGGTGGATCTGTTCCTGATTGATGACGGTGTGCAATGGGCGAACTCTGAGCGGGATTTGAGCCAAAAAACAGTGACCGGCGACTGCCCCAACGATTACCTGCCTTATCTTGTGGAAAAAGAAGTGCCCACAGGGGTTTGAATCCCCTGTGCCAAGTCTCGTCAGGTTGACGAGAGCCAGTTTTTCTCCAATATGTACTTAGGCGGTGCCCCTGCTATAATCGATATCTCTGCTGAAGCCAAAGTATTTAATTTTTAGAGCTGGGATCCTGTGGGCCACTCAGCGGCAATAGATGTTTATTATGAGGACAGCAGGTGGATTGCGGCTTGCGTTGTTTTTGCCGATTGGCAAGACAGCAGACCCGTGGAGGTTGTTCGGGCCTCCGGCCCTGATCCGCGACCGTATAAGGCGGGCAGATTCTACCAGCGGGAGCTCCCGTGCCTTATTTCAGTGCTGGAACGAGCGGGGCATGAATTTGATACGATCCTGATCGACGGATACGTGCACCTGAAAACAGGTGCGGGCAAGGGGCTCGGAGCCTGGCTTTTTGAATCGCTCCCATATTCGCCCGCAGTGGTGGGCGTGGCCAAAAATCCCCTGAAAATCGCGGACCGGTTCGTGCCGATCCAGCGCGGAAGAAGCAAAAAGCCGCTTTTTATCTCCGCAATCGGCTGGCAGGCTGATCAGGCAGTGCAGTATATCTTAACCATGCACGGCCCATACCGGATTCCTACGCTGATCAAAATTGCGGACCGGCAGGCCCGGGCTGGGACCCGTCTTTCCTGAAAGAAGAAATTTTATGCCTGCCGGCGCAAATGAAAGAAACTCTACAACAACGTATTAAATACCCTTATCACTTTTTCCCAATCCTGGGTCTGAGGATTTTTTATCTCCGGGTTCATCGTCTTAAACATCCGGGCAAGGGCAACTGTGATAGCCCCTGCAAGTTCGGGAAGAGAATTTTCTATCTCGTCGCTGTAGCCCAGTTTCATTTTGGGCAAAGCGGCCAGCTGCTGGAGAATGGGCTCCAGGTTAAGTGCTTCCTCGTATTGCCTTACCTCCTGGAGACACTCCTGCAGCCCCCTGGTTATTGGCAGGTCAAATATCTCAATAATATCCCGGTCGTTTGCCTTTGCAGTGACCTCCCCCATCAAAAGCAGATCATGAAGTTTCTGGTTTACAAACTCGTAAAGCCTTTTCATATCGCTTTTGTCCATGTCCAGGCCTGCAGCCTGCCTGAACATCTGCTCGAATTTCTTGCCTCCGACCACCTGAGTCATGGCTTGCCTCCTTTATCTGTAATTTCTGAAATTGCAAAACAAGAGCATTACTTTCCTTCGATCCATAATTAAACTAAGTAGCCCTTACCAATTGTCAATAAAAACAAGTTGATAAAAAAGACAAGCCGGTATGGCAGTGCCGGCCTGATCACCATGTCCTACTTTCTCCATTGATTGATAATCCCGCGAAGCTTTCGGGGCCTGTCGGTCATTATCCCGTCAACACCCCTGGCAAGTATTTTAAAAATTTTTCCGGCAGGAGGATCTTTTTCATCAATTGCCGGCAGCAGAGGCCCGTAGCCGGTTAAAAAAACAAACGTGGAGCCGCCTGACTCACGTACTTTTTCAATAATTCTCCTGCCTGAAACAAACCTGTGATGTGATGTTTCAAGGGCCCGGTTTTTCATGTCAAAATCAAAAAAACGCAGCAAAAGCTGCTCTCTTGCTGAAAGCCCTGTTAAAAATCGTGACCCGGCCAGTCTCCTAAACTGACTGAGAAATTCATCAGCAGCACTTACCACCAGGATCTTTCTTCTGCCCGGATCATTGTTTAAAACTTTTATAAATGCCCTGATATTATCTCTTAGCCCCTTACGGCCGGCCTCATCAATTCTGTTTTCAAAAGAGCTTTTCATATCGATATTAAGACAAGACTCCGGAAATTTTTCCAAAAGCGAAGAAAGGGTCAGCAAACAGCGGTCTTCCTCCCGGGCAACAGTTGACAGGTCGGCGTTTTTCCCCTTTTTTCCAATGGCTCCGGGATCGGCAACCCAGGCTTTTCCGTCCAATTCATGCCATCTGTAATCATAGATTTTATTGCGCCGCCTTTGCACGGGTCTGTCACTCC
>JAGXLE010000184.1 GCA_018334855.1 Desulfobacterales bacterium
CGGCTATCCCTCCCCCTTATTGCTGGAGTGCCTGCGCGCTCAGTAGAGAGCTGATTCATCTTACGTTAACGTCCCGGTCTCGTTCTCCAGAATATTTTTCCTTCTCTCCTCCACCAACAGATTGGCAGCTTCATAAAGTGATAATCCCCTTTCCCCGGAAAGCTCAAAGGTACGATTTACAGAGTCGCAAATGGTGCGGTCCAGATACTCCAGGATTTTCTCAGGTTCCGGCGGCAGGTGATGAAAAAGCAGGGCGCCGAAAAGCCCCACCCCGCCTGAATTAGCAATAAAATCAGGTACTATTTTTACACCTTGTTCGCTCAAAATTCCGGCTGCTTCCTTAGTGAGGGGCATGTTAGCTCCTTCCACTATCAGCTTCGTATTTACGCGTTCAACATTGCCGGCGGTTATTACTTCAGAAATGGCTGCAGGCACCAGAAGCTCGGCTCCCAGCTCCATCCACCTGTCCCTGTCCTCAAGTTTGCAGGCATCCGGCAGGGCCGAACGATCTATTACTCCTCTATCATTCCGCTTTGTCAATAGATCCGGAATATCCAATCCATCTTCATTGTAAATGGTTCCCTCTGCATCAGATACCGCGATTATTTTTATTCCCTGACGGGAGATATATAATGCGCTGCTTCCTCCTACGGTACCAAACCCCTGTATTGCAGCCTTTGCCTTCTCGGGTTCTATATCTGTTTTTTTCAGCGCCTCCCGTGCTGCTACTGCAACGCCATAGCCGGTAACCACATCGGTAAAGACCACCCCATCATACTGCATGTTAAGACCTGTGATTAAATTATGGAGAAGCTTCTGCCTTTCCTCGGGCTCAGAGCTTTCCAAAATTGCATGAACAGAGGTATTTACCTCAAGCTCAGACAGTATGGACATGATCTCCTCTTCCCTGGTGCCGAGATCTTCGCTCGTGCCCCAGTTTTCACGCAAGAACGGCCGATGTGCCAGCAGGTAGCGTCTTAAAACTTCAGAACTGTCTTCCTTGGAGGAATCATAATCAATGCCTCCTTTGCCCCCGCCGCAGGGAATATTCATGGCCATAAACTTAGCTGTCATAATTCTGGCCAAGCCTTCTATCTCCCCCACAGCCAGACCCGGCCTCATCCGTATGCCTCCGCCGCAAATTCCTTCAATTAACTCGTCAATAACAAGGTATCCCTTGGCACCGGTTACCGGGTCTGTCCACTCTGTTTTCATCAGGGCCTCTTTATCAGCCATTAACTCATCTCCTTTCTTTCCTTTATGCCTGCTTCAATATTTATTTCTCTATGGATTTGAATATATCTCAAAATATCGTTGTCAAATTTATTCGACTTCCAGTTCCTCATTGAGCATGTCTGTATACTTTTTCATGCTTTCTTCCAGGTCAACCCCCTTTTTACTCAAATATTTTTTCCTAATAAACCAGTATACCACTCCCAGCACCATTAAAGAAATAAAGAATATACCGCTCTGAATATCATTAATTACTCCCATAACTATAAAAAACAGAGAAACCACAATGGAGCCGATCCAGGTAAACCAACGCCAGAATGGACTGAACCGCACTCGCGCCCTCTTAAACAAATCAGGCCTGATTTTAGGAAGCCTGAAAACGGCAGTTGCTGCGAACAGGTGAATAACAAGCAATCCGAATACAGCAAGTATAGCGTACTTTTCAATTGCATAAGCAAGAAATACTCCTATTGCTGAAATCAGGAAAATTAAACCTATAGCCGCACCAGGTGTATTAAACCTACTATTGATACGACCAAATATTTCCGGAAACACCCCATCTCTTCCAAGCATCATAATATCACGGCTGGAGGTTAATAGAACTGAATTAATTGTCGTTGCTGCCGCAAATAAAGCGGCCAAACCGATAAATGTTACAAGACCAGAAGGAAGAAACCCTTCGGCCGCTTTGGTAATTGCTGCCTTGGATGCCCCGGCTGTCTCCCAGTGCAAAGTGCCGGTAAGCACATAAGTAACCAGAAAATATATCGTAAGCACCGCTATAAAAGATATGACCAGCGCAATGGGTATATTCTTGCGTGGATTTTTTATCTCACCAGCTATTTCAGTAAGAACCGTAAACCCGATATAGGAGAAATATGCGGAAACCGCAGTCATAAGTACAGCTCCGAATCCCATGGGAAACAGAGGATCGAAATTCTGCGAATCAATATGGGTTATCCCTCCCAAAGCAAATATCAACAAAGCGGCAGCAAATATGGCTACCATAAAAGTTTGAAGCCACGCCGCAGGCTTGACACCCAGGTAATTAACCAGCGCTATTAAGGCCAATACTCCCAGGGCCACTGGCTGCAGAGGAAGCCCTGGAATAAAAAAGGAAAGATAATCTGCAAACCCCCAGGCAAGCAGGGGGACCCCGAAAAATACCGCTACAACCATGGCCCAGTTGACGAAAAATCCGCAAAAAGGAGAAATCATTTTGGTTGAAACCACATAGTTAGCGGCGGTCACCGGCAATGCAGCCCCCAGCTGCACGTTATAAAGACAGACAAAAATTACCGGAATTGCGGCGATGATATATGAAAGAAACAGACACGGTCCTGCTGACCCTGCCAAAGGACCAACCAGCAAAAAAATTGAGGCCCCGATCACATAACCCAAAATAATGGTTATTGCGTGAAGTAAAGAAACTCCTCTTACCATCCTGCCTTCAGTCATTGATTCCTCCTTTTTCAAAACATGTTATTGGCAAGGTTCAGATTCAATATATCTGTCGAGAATTTCCATGAGTTTTTGCTTGCATTCATCTAGATCCACATTATCGGGTTCGACTATCCATTGAAGCGCAAGACCGTCAATTGCCCCCTGAATTACTGCAGCAGTTGCTAACACATTAAATTGGCCAAACTCTCCGTTTTCCTGGCCTTCTGAAAGTATCTTTTCTATAAAATTGCGGCACCTCTGATAGGTTCTCTGCCCGAAGAAGTGATCATGGCTTTTCCAAAATGCATTGACCGAAAGGTCGCTGATCACCTTGAACTTGACGCTGTTTTCATAGACAAAGTCCAAGCTGGCCGTAACATAGGTCCTGAGCTTTTCCAGAACAGTGGATCGCTTGTTTACCCGCACCTTTATAAATTCATGCATATCATCCATCATCCGGGCCATTAGCATTTCGATCAAGTCATCCTTGCCTTTAAAATAATAGGAAATGACTCCCTTGCTGATCTCAGCTTCTTTAGCGATATCAGCAAGCGAAGTGTTGACATATCCAAGCTCGGCAATAACCCGGCTGGCGGACTCTATTATGTGCTGTCTACGATAAGTCTCAATAAATGTAGGCTTCTTTTCTGACTTTTTAGAATGGGCGTTCATGGATATAATTAACTCTCAAGTAATTTAATTTCTGTAATCTATTTTTAAGCAATTAGCTAAAGATCAATTTCTTAATTTAATCCTGGCTTTATGACCTGCCGCTTTAAGCAGCATTGCTTTTCTTGAAATTATCATTTCTTAAAAAACGCCCCAATGCGTTTTTTGGCCTCATCTGACTGGCCGGTATCAATCATCGCCCTTCCTTCCTTGTAAAGTGCATGGTCAATAGAAAATTCCTGAGATTCGTTTATTTGGCGCTTAGCAGTTTTAAGGGCCAGCGGGGCTTTGGCCGCAAGCTTTTGTGCATATTCACCAAGCAGGGAATCCAATTCTTCAGGCGCGCAAACCCGATTGACCAGGCCGATTTCCAGGGCCCTGTCTGCTTTGACAACATCTCCGAGCAGCATCA
>JAGXLE010000185.1 GCA_018334855.1 Desulfobacterales bacterium
AGAGCTGCGGCCGCAATCACCCGCTGTTCAAACAACTGATAAAATTTGCTTAGAATGTCAAGGGCTTCCTGTTCATCAGACTCGACCTTGTCCAGGTCGTTTTCCAGCTTGGCAGTGAAATCCACATTGAGTATATCCGGAAAATTCTCCACCAGAAGGTCGGTTATGATAAATCCCAGCTCGGTGGGATGGAAATAGCCCTTGACCAGCTCCACGTATCCCTTGTCCCGGATGGTGGACAGAATGGCGGCATAGGTGCTGGGCCTGCCGATGCCGTTTTCTTCAAGCTCCTTTACAAGGGTTGCCTCGGAAAATCTCGGAGGCGGCGAGGTAAAATGCTGCCTCGGCTCCAGGTGCCGCAGCCTGAGCTGTTCCTTTTCCGAAATTTCAGGCAGCCGGCCTTCCTGCTTCTTGCCTTCCGCCTCTGCGGTATCATCTGCGGACTGGTAAAGCGCCAGAAAACCCGGAAACTTCACAGTGGAACCTGTGGCTGTAAGCTTGTAACCGCCCGCGTCAATGGTGATGTTTTTCTGATCTATGAGGGCTTCGGTCATCTGGGAGGCCACAAACCGCTTCCAGATGAGCTCATAGAGTGCAAACTGATCTTTTGACAGGTAGGGCCGGACCTTTTCAGGGGTATTAAATACAGATGTGGGGCGTATGGCCTCGTGTGCGTCCTGGGTACGGTTCTTGTTAGAAAAAAACCTCGGCTTGGCAAGCGCATAGTCACTGCCGTGCCGCTCAAGTATCAGGTCCTTTGCCTCATTGGCCGCCTCTGCGGAAATACGGGTGGAATCTGTTCGCATGTAGGTAATAAGTCCGACTGTCTCTCCGCCCAGATCCACCCCCTCGTAAAGCTGCTGGGCCACTGTCATGGTCTTTTTTGCTGAAAACCGGAGTTTTCTGATGGCTTCCTGCTGGAGCTTGCTGGTGGTAAAAGGAGGATACGGCCTTCTGCGGACGGTTTTCCTGGTAATTTTTTCAACAATGAAATCAGCATCCGCCAGTTTGTCCCGGATCTGCATGGCTGTTTTTTCGTCCGGGATGGAAATTTTTTTGCCCTTGTATTTGGCAAGCCTTGCCTCGAAGACCGGCGGATTTTTGCCCTCGAGCTGAGTGGTAATACTCCAGTATTCCTCCGGTTCAAAAGCCCGGATTGCCCTTTCACGCTCGCAGATCATGCGTACGGCCACGGATTGGACCCGGCCGGCGCTTAGCCCGTACTTGACCTTTTTCCACAATATGGGAGAAATCTGGTAGCCCACCAGGCGGTCCAGGATGCGCCGGGCCTGCTGGGCCTTGTATCGGTTTTCATTCAGTGCTTCCGGTTTGGCAAGGGCTTCCTTGACCCCGTTTTTCGTAAGCTCGTGAAAAAGAACCCTGTGAAAACTGCGCCCCTTTTTCTTTAACACCTCGGCTGCATGCCAAGCGATGGCCTCTCCCTCACGATCCGGGTCCGGGGCCAGGTATATATCCCCGGCATCCCCGGCAGCATCCTTTAATGCCTTGATAACCTTTTGTTTGCCGGGGACGGTCACGTACTTGGGCTCAAAACCTTTTTCCACGTCAATGCCCAGCTCTTTTTCCGGCAGATCCTTTATGTGGCCCACGGTGGAGGCGACATTGTACTGGTTTCCCAGGTATTTCTTTATGGTCTTGACCTTGGTCGGTGATTCGACAACAATTAAGGGCTTACTCACTTTCTGGCTCCGCTGCTGCAAAAATATTTACCGGGCATCTGGTTTGCCATGCCCTTTAATTCAAGATTTAAAAGAACGGCCAGCATTGCTCCGGCATTCATTCCAACACGCCCGGCCAGTTCATCAATATGGGCCGGATAAGGATCAAGCGCATCGTATACCCGGGCTTCCTCCGGTGTCAAGTCCGGGCGGGGATCGATGTTTTCCGGTTCGGCCCGCCGACACCCTTCCTTACCACAGGCGCCTGTCACTAAAAGCATTGCCAGTTCCTCTACAACGTCTTCAGCTTTTTCCACCAGCTTTGCCCCCTGTTTTAACAGGTCATGGGCGCCCGTGTTCTTATAGGAATTGATATTTCCAGGCACGGCAAACACTTCACGCCCCTGGTCGGCCGCAAGCCTCGCCGTAATTAAGGACCCGCTTTTTTTGGCCGCCTCCACCACTATCGTGCCAAGGCTCAAACCGGAAATAATCCGGTTGCGGGCCGGAAAATTATAGCTGTTGGGCGGCTCTTTTACCGGCAACTCAGACACAATAGTTCCGTTTTCTGAAATGTCAAAATAAAGTTTGCGGTTCTCCGACGGATATATCACCGAAAGACCGCTTCCAAGAACCGCAACGGTTTGGCCTCCCGAGCTCAAAGCCCCCTGGTGAGCGGCAGAATCAATTCCCCGGGCCATTCCACTGACAATAACAAATCCCATTGCGGAAAGATCCGCGCTCAGACGGCGGGCCATTGAAATACCGTAACGGGTGGGATTTCTTGTGCCGACGATTGCAACTGCAGGCTCGGAAGGCAGGCTTTGCCCGAAAGCGTAAAGATAAGGCGGAGGATCAATGATACGGGCGAGGCTGAAAGGATACTCCCCGTCTTCTATGGTAATTATTCTGTAGCCATTTTGGCGGCACAGGTCGATCTCTTCTATCGGCCGGGCGGATGGATCTGCATGCATAACCGCCCGGGCGCTTTTTTCAGCCATGCCTTCCACGGTCATGAGCTCCGCCTTGCCTGCTGAGAACACCCTTTCAGGCGATCCGAACCGATCAAGCAGGCGCTTGTACATAAGGGGCCCTATGCCGGGTATATGCTTTAAGGCCACCCACTTATAAAGGTGATCCTTGTTGGTCGGGGAAGCCATCTGAATCCCGTATAAAAACTGTGCTCATAGCTGAAATTTAAGCGGCCGTATCTGCACCGGCCCTATCTGCAGAGGTCCGGGGCGGCTGTATTCCGCCTCCCTCCATTAGCAGCAGGGTCGGGCTTGCAACGAAAACAGAGGAGTAGGTACCGATAAGAACTCCGATAATCAGGGCGAATGCAAAGTCGTGGATAATATCTCCTCCCAGGAAAAACAGGCAAAGCAATACAACCAAAGTCGTTGTCGAGGTCAGGATGGTTCGGCTAAGTGTTTCATTAATACTGCGGTTAATGGTCTGCCCCAGAGTGTTTCTGGCATATCGCCTCAAATTTTCCCTGATCCTGTCAAATACAATAATTGTGTCATTTAACGAATAACCTATAATTGTGAGCAGTGCCGCCACAATGGGCAATGAAAATTCCTTGCCGAGAAGTGTGAAAATTCCCACTGTTATGGTCACGTCATGTATCAGGGCTACAATGGCTCCCATGGCATAGCGCAGATGCAGTTGCCAGAAAAGGATCAGGCTGACGAGAAGAGCTATCAGGATAAGAACCGGAATGCTCAACTGAATTAGGGAAAACAGGTAAACCGCACCGATAAGCGCGCCCGCGGTGACAGCACTTACCATCCATTTCATTTCAAAGCGTCCGGATATGTATATGGTAATAAATAGCAGGGCGTAAAACAGCGCAAACAGGGCTTTTTCACGCAGGGTCTGTCCCACCTGGGGCCCGACCATTTCCACCCGCCGGATTTTGGCATCAGCGCTTGCAGCCGAAGACAGATTTTTTGTCACCCTTTCGGAAAAATTATCTCCCGTTGCCATCGACTTGTCAGTCCGGATCAGGTATTCGTTTTTCTCCGGATCTCCGAACCTCTGGACCGTGGAGCCGCCCAGGTTGATCTTTTC
>JAGXLE010000186.1 GCA_018334855.1 Desulfobacterales bacterium
CCCGGCTCGATTTTCGGCCTCATAAAAAGTACTTTGCAGATCAGCCGGGAAAGAATCCCCGTGCTGCCGGGAAGGAAGCAGAAAAAGGGCTGATCGGCACCGTTGCTGCCGTTCCCTGAGTCCCGGTCTTTATTTTCTTCGTTTTTTAGTAGTTTCCGGATTGCGTTTTTTATGGGTGGCATGATTTTTTCACCGTATTATTATTCAATTATCGGCAATTTTAATATATTCATTTTTTTGAGCGTGAGCATATATAATGAGCATGCATAACAGGTTGCCGGTGGGTTTTCAAGCACGAAACCGGCGGCCCGGAAAAGCAACATGCCGGTATCAGCGCCGGGTTTGAGGTTTTGCCCGGGTTTTTACTTGCTTTGCAGATACGTCTGTGTTAAAGAATTTTAAACATGCCAGCCGGGATAATGGGATGCGGTCATCAATATTTTAATAAGCAAAGGAGGAAGCAAGGTTATGAAAACTTTAATTGGCGGTGCAGTTGCTGCCGTGATCGGGGTAATCGGTTTGGCTATCTGGTTTGATGCGTTCCTGCAGCTTTTGGCGGGCGCTATACCGGTGATGCTGCTTCTTGGAGGCTGCCTGGCCCTTTACCTGGGTTTTGACGAACTCAAAGATACCTGGCAGAAAGATACCGGCGTTGAGCCCGGTGGTGCGGCTGCTGCACAGGAAAGCGAAGCTGAGAAGTACCGCAGGGAAAATGAAGAGCTGAAAAAGGAACTCGAGCAGTTAAAGGAAGAAAAATAACTTCTTTTGCCTGTGTTTAAATGTTGCTTGCAAACAAGCCCCGCGCGCATTGCGTTAGCGGGGTTTTCTATGTTGCTGGGCCCCGGTTTTTGATGGCGGAAGTGGCCAGATGATCAGCCTGCTCATTATCGGCAACCCCGTGGTGCCCCCTGACCTTGATAATTTGAATCTTTTTGAACCGTTTCATCAGATTCCGGATTTCTTCGACAAGCTCGGGATTTTTTTTCGCTTTCCAGCCGAGCACGAGCAGACCGTGAACATAGCTGCTGTCAGTGTAAAGCCTGACCGGCAGATCCTTTCTTTTCAGCGCGCAAAGCGCCTCGCGCACCGCCCTTAACTCAGCGATGTTGTTGGTGGCGTATCCGATGTATTCAGATATTTCTTTTTTTTTGCCCCCGTATCGAAGCACCGCACCGATGCCCGCCGGGCCCGGATTGCCGGAGGCGGCCCCGTCTGTATAAATGATGACGGTATCCGGGTCTGCGCCGGCTTCCTCCGGCTGCTGATTTGATTTTTGCTTTTTCCCGCCCGGCTTTGCATCCGCGGTTTTTGTGTTTTTTTTCTGATTTTTGTCCGTGCTTTGTTCAAGCTCGGCTACGTTTTTCGGATTCACCATGTATTCATGGGGCTGGTCCAGCTGATACTTGATCCTGACCTTGCCGTTTTTCACCGCAGGATACCCGTTGGAATCGACTTCCATCCAGACCTTGTTTCCCTTAAACCGCATTCTCTTCCAGCCGGGTACTTCCTTCTGGCTCATCTCGGCCTCTTGTTCATTTTTCATAAAGATAAAATTGGCGCACTTCCTGCAAATATCGTTCGATTTGCGGCTGCCAGTTTTCTGCGAGCTGATCCGTATCCGCTCCTGCTTCCAGCTGCCTTCTGATATCCGGGTCGCCGGTTATCAGGTCAAAGGGAAGTTTTTCCCACTCGTATTCATAAGGCGGTTTTTTCCAGGCAAATTCATTTCTGAAAAGATCCAGGATGACTGAAAGCAGCTTAAGCGAGGTCTGGTAAGGCTGATATTTATGCCTGTCTGTCACATGGATCTGAAGTCCGTGACACGGTTTTCCCGCCCATTTGCCGGAAGTGGGTTCAAATACCGCCGGCCTAAGAAGCGCTCCGGCAAAAGAAGAGTTGCCCAGGGCCCTGCCTATAGCCTCGGTATCTATGAAAGGGGCCCCGAAGATTTCAAACGGCAGGGCGGTTCCCCGGCCTTCCGATATATTGGTCCCCTCCCAGATCACCTGGCCGGGATAGACCATGACAGATGAAGGTGCCGGCAGATTGGGCGAAGGCGCGACCCAGGCAAGCCCGGTGTCTGAAAAATACATTTCTCTTTTCCATCCTTCCATGGGAACAACCTTGAGATCGCAGCCGATCTCAAAGGCACGGTTGATATAGCGTGCAAACTCGGCTATGGTCAGCCCGTGTCTCATCGGAATTGGATAGCGGCCCACAAACGAAGCATATTCCGGTACAAGGCAATTGCCCTCCACCTGCAGGCCGCCAAGCGGATTTGGCCTGTCTAAGACCAGCACTGTTTTGCCCGCTTCTGCCGCGGCTTCCATGCAGCAGGAAAGTGTTGTAAAAAATGTATATACCCGGGTTCCCGCATCCTGGAGATCCACGATAAGCACGTCTATCAGGTCCATCATGGCTTTTGTGGGAGTGCGGGTTTTGCCGTACAGGCTGAATACCGGCAGGGATAAACGGGTATCTGAGAAATCGTGGGATTCAATCATGTTATCCTGTTTTTCCGCAAAAAATCCGTGCTGCGGGGAAAACAGGGCTTTAAGCCCTCCGGGGAACCGGCTGTAGATTATATCGCGGGCATGACGGAAACTGGTGTCCACCGAGGCTTGGTTGCAGAGCAGGCCCAGGCGTTTATCCTCAAGCTCGAAGGCAGGATTATCAATCAGGCAGTCGAGTCCGGTTTTAATTACAGGCATTTTTAGGTCCTTTTACCGGCCCGGGGTTTTGGCGTTTATATTGTGCCGGTATATTCTTTTGAAATTATTAGACATATTTGTAACGCCCCGTGCTTTGCGAAAATTCTGATTACCCTTAAAAAAAAACAAAATTTTAAGAAAATAAAAGATTGCGGCAAAACATTGCCCCGGGCGGTTTCCGGCTGAAACGGAAAAGGGCCCTATGAATGTTACAAATTTATGCCGGAAAAATTTGCCCGTTGAATTTAGTAGGTTGAACTATTTGCTTTTGATTGTTTTAAGATTCCGGAAGATATAAATTTGTTTATAACCTTTGGCGCCTGTATTCCAAACTCGTCAAAACCGCTTCTCATCGAGCTTGATCAGGGGGCGAACATTATATTATAAAGGCTCCCAGCTTGATGAGGGCCATCCCCTCATTTCCGGGTTTCCCGACAAAAATGTTTAACCAGTGTGCCTGCCGTTGATTTTTGTCGCCTGATGCGATTCTGATGATTTCGATTTTTTGCAATAATATATAGCATATCCATTGCTGATTATACCTGTTTTTGATTTAGTTCATCCTGTTAGCCGAAATGGAGACTGCCCCCATGGAAACCGTGTGGAAAAACGTCAAGACCGCTCTCAAAGATCGTGTGTCATCCAACATTTACCGTCTCTGGATTGAACCGATCCACTATGTCAAAAAAAACGGAGACGACACACTGGTGCTTGGCTGCCCCAATTTCTTTATCAAAAAAAGAATTATGGCAAATTACGCGGGACTGATCAACAAAGAACTCTCACGGGAGGCGGGAAAAGAGATGAGTATTTCCTTAAGTGTCCAGACGGCAGATAAGGAAACGGGTTCCAACGGAAACGGCAATGGAAACGGCAATGGAAGCGGCAGAGGAAACGGCAATGGAAACGGCAACAGGCGGGAAAAATCTGAGGCGGGGCGGCAGCTTTATTTGCCGGGCATTTCGGCACAGCCCGCAAACGGCCGTATATTGAGGCGGGATTATACTTTTGACAGTTTTGTGGTGGGCAGAAA
>JAGXLE010000187.1 GCA_018334855.1 Desulfobacterales bacterium
CGCCGGCAAAATCCGGAAAAAGCACTTTCCCATCTCCGCCGGGCGTTGCAGACCGACCCGGAAGCGGTCGGCGCCCTTAATATGCTGGCCTGGATACTTGCCACCACCGGAGATGACACAATAAAAAATCCCGAGCAGGCTGTTTCTTATGCACAAAAGGCCTGCAGCCTGAAACAGCCGGATGCAGCACTGCTCTTTACACTGTCTGTCGCCCATGCAGAGGCCCGCCAGTTTACCAGAGCCCTTGAATCGGCCGAATCAGCTCTTGCCCGGGCCAGAAAGGCGGGGCAACCTAAAATCGCCCGTGTCATAGAAAATCATATCCGGAAGCTGACAAACAAAAACCTAAATTGAGGAAAGAATCAGGACAGGAAGGCGTCTACCCGGTGTTTTGCTTTCTCCACCGCCGCGATCCGGCTTGATACATTTAATTTCTTAAAAATGTTGTAGTTGTGCGTCTTTACAGTAGTCACGGCAATACAGAGTTCTTCTGCAATTTCCTGGTTTGACATTCCCCTGGCAATCAGCCGAAGGACGGCCTTTTCCTGGCGACTTAAAGGCTTTTCCTCATCCGGAGCCCTGCCCTCTGAAATATCTGCTGATCCGGCCTCGAACTGCTCCGCCTTCAGGATACGCAGTATCCGGTTTATATATTCCGTGCAGATCCCTTCCCTGATGCTTTTTTCCAGCACGGAAACAATCGGCATTCCTTCATTTACAAAAACGCGCAGATAGCCTTCCGGAGCTGCAAGGCTGACGGCATGCTTTAACGCGTTTAACGCCTCTTTTCCATCCCCCTGGACATCTTTGGCCATGGCCAGTAAAATCAGGGCCTCTATCTCATAGCCGCCTAAATCCTCCCGCCGAATCTCATCAAGCAGGTCCCCAATGCTTTTTACCAGCTCCTGCGGGGCCATGCAGGCCCGGTATCCACCCACGGCCCGCACTTCTGCAAGATAAAGACGAATAAGATTTAATTTCTCTGTTATCCGGATCTTACTTTCAAACGGAACCGGGTGCTGCCGGTATTCCGGTTCGTTGGCCTGCCATAGCCTGACCCCGTATTCCTCTGCAAGCACAAAAGCCCTCTGTAATGCCTTTACATCGCCGGCAAACCTGTATACCATATACCTGATCCGCAGAGATCCGGCAAGCGGCCTGGCCCTGTTGCAGTAAACATAGAGATTTTCTATTTCATCCAGCGGAGACAAAACCGCCTCTTCGTCCGCTCCCCGGAAAAGCCTGATGTAGAACATGAGTTCATAGCCCAGCAGCAGAGAATATGTTTCGTCAAGCAGCCTTATGGAATCCATGGCTTTTTCCAACATGTTTTCTGCCTGCTCCAGATAATTTCTCTCAAAAAGGAAAACGGCTTTATGCAGATCATAAAAACCCAGAGTTTCCGAAGACAGCCTGTTTGTTTTCACAAATGATTCCTCTACAGACTCCAGTCCGTTTTCCACTATGAGCTCAGAGCTTTTAAGGTGCCCCCTCATTCTGGCCAGGCTGGCCCTGAATGAATCGGCAAGTATCACATGAAAACAGAAACCACCGACAAAAGCCCCTGATCTTGCTCCTTCAAGACAGGTGGAGCAGGCGTCGAGATTGCCGGTGTCAAGATATGTCAAAGCCATTGTGAAAAAAATGTTAGTCCGGATAAACAGGTTGTCTTCATTGAACTTCTGCAGATTGTTTTTGCCCAGCCCGATCACTTTCTGCCGCGGTTCATTGCGGGAATATGCCAGATGAAACTTCAGCGCGTCCACGTATGCCGTCAAATCCCTGTACATGGATCCATCCGGCCCCTCTGAGGCCAGCAGATCCGGGTAAAATTTTTCAGCTTCACCCAGATAGTGCTCAATGGTATGAAAGGGCATTGATGCAAACTTGCTCAGGTTTGTCAAAAACAGCGCCCACGCATAACTTATGCACAAATAAGGATTTCCGGCAATCCTTGCCTCCGGCAGAGCCCGCATCCAGCGAAGAGCCGTGGCTGAATCTCCCCGGAATATTGCAATCGCTGAATACTTGCTTATAAGTTCGGCGGCAAAATTCCAATCCTTTGCCGCAATTGCATGGTAAATCGCCTCATTGGGCATCCTGTTTTCCTTAAACCAGTAAGATGCCCTGGAGTGGAGCAGTTCCAGGCGCCCCGGCTGCTGCCTTGACAGCCTGGCATACAGGGCCTCGGCAAACATGTGGTGGTAGCGATACCAGCAGGCCTCCGTATCAAGTGAAACAAGAAACATGTTTGCCGCCAGCAGATGTTTCAGAATCGATTCGCTGTCATTTCTCCGGGTCACTGCATTGCAAAGAGAGGCATTCAATCGGCTCAAAACCGATGTCTCAAGCAGAAACCACTGAATGTGATAAGGCTGGAAGGAAAAGACCTCCTCCATAAAATAATCGATAATATGTGCCCGCATCCGGGGAAATGCCGGCTCCTGGCCGGTTTTGTCCTGCTGCGCGGCAAGAATGGCTATCTGGAGTCCGGCGGCCCAGCCCTCACAATGCCTGGCAAGCTCGGCTATCTCTTCTTCGGCCAACCGCCCCTCCATGGCCTGGCCGGCAAGAAGACCTGCTTCTGACTCGGTAAATTTTAGTTCCTCTGCATTAATTTGCGCAAACTCTCCCTGAACTTTAAGGCGTCCGGCTGAGAAGGGAAGTTCTCTTCTCGTGGAGATAATCAGGTGCACGTCATGGGGCATGTAATCAATAAAGAATTTAAAAGTATCGCGGGTGTCCTGGTCCTCAACAAGATGAAAATCGTCTATGACCATTATAACTGACTTTTTCTTTTCGAAGATCTCGTTGATAAGTGTTTTGATCACTGCTTTGACCGGTATGCCCGAAGGGGACTGAAGCATTTTCATGGCGGAAATGCCGATATCTGAATACACGCTTCTAAGGGCCGCGACAAAATACGTCCAGAAGGCGGCGGGGTCGTTGTCTTCCCGGTCGACTGAAAGCCATGCCACCCGGGGATCGGCATTTGATGCCCACCCGGCAAGCAGGGTGGTTTTTCCAAAGCCCGCCGGCGCCGATACAAGGGTCAGCTTATAATTATTGCATTCATCCAAGCGCCGGTTCAGACGAAGACGCTCTAGTGTCTGAACCCGCAGGGGCGGAATGGTGGTTTTGGTCTGAACCAGAGTTTCAAGCATGGCTTCTGCTCCGCATTGCCTGCATATAAACGGCTGCCTCACCCACAGGCCCGGGCCGGTGCCCGCAATTTTCTACAAAGCCAGCATGGGCAGTCCGATACAGCCGATATCTATAAAGAAATGACTTATAATACAAGGCGTTATGCTGCCGGCGCGCATTCGTACCGTCCCCAGCAGCAACCCGTAGAAAAAAGCAAGAATACCAAACGAGGCCCCTCCAATGATAAAATGGGGAACAGCATACAAGATACCCTGAATCCCGTTTGACACTGAAATTGAATAGCCGGCATTTTGAAAAATTTCAAAAACCGCGTGCCGGAAAGCAAATTCCTCGCCGACTGAATTCATTATGCTTAAAACCGCAACCGGCACCCAGTACAGCCCGCCTTTAAGGTCCGGATACCCGGAAACCAACAGATACACACTATAGCCTATACTGCACAGCAGGGCCAAGTAAAATACCGGGGGAAAACGGTTCCATCTGAAAGCCTCTCCAACCGGAATCCCGGCCGCCCGGAGCCAGAAAAAGGAAAGCACCGGGAAAAAAAGAAAAGGCAGATAATACCATATAGCCATAA
>JAGXLE010000008.1 GCA_018334855.1 Desulfobacterales bacterium
GGGGAAACCCTGACCGCGGGTACCGCTTTTATCATGTGGCTCGGCGAGCAGATCAGCGAGCGGGGGATTGGAAACGGTATATCCCTGATTATATTTGCCGGTATTGTGGCGCGTATGCCCGCTGCAATCGGCAATACGTTCAGACTGATGACCACCGGCGAAATGGGTATATTTTTTGTGGCGCTGCTGATTATCCTGATGCTGGCAGTTCTGGCATTTATCATTTTCATGGAGCAGGGCCAGCGGCGGATACCGGTACAGTATGCCAAGCGTGTTGTAGGCCGGCGGATGTATGGCGGGCAAAGCACTCATCTGCCGCTTAAAGTCAACACGGCAGGCGTGATTCCGCCGATTTTTGCTTCGTCGCTGATCATGTTTCCGTCCACCGTTACCGGCTTATTCGAGGATGTGTGGTGGATGCAGTATATAACCAGCGCGCTTTCACCGGGGTCGCTTATATACGAACTTGTTTTCGTGGTCCTGATTGTTTTCTTCTGCTATTTTTACACTGCCATTGTTTTTAATCCCGAGGACGTGGCGGAAAACATGAAGAAATACGGCGGCTATATTCCCGGCATACGGCCGGGCAAACGGACGGCTGATTATATTGACAGGGTTTTAAGCCGGATCACCCTGGGCGGGGCTGCTTATGTTTCTGCAGTATGCGTGCTGCCGTCGATTCTGATGACCAAGTTTAACGTACCGTTTTATTTCGGCGGCACCGCCCTGCTCATTGTTGTGGGCGTATCCATAGACACGGTCAGGCAGATAGAATCTCATCTGATTACAAGAAATTATGAAGGATTTATGACCGCGGCTCCTACAAAGAAGAAAGGCAGATAAGGCAGGACGGAGAAAGTAGTGTGCGTGCGGCCGTGGAGCCGCATGAGAAAAAGGGGCAAAACGGCACACGGGGGGATTTGAATGGCAAAAGAGGAACCGATAAAGGTTCAGGGCAAGGTGGTTGAAACCTTGCCGAATGCAATGTTTAAGGTTGAGCTTGAAAACAAACACCAGATACTGGCCCATCTTTCAGGAAAGATGCGGATGCATTTTATCAAGATACTGCCCGGCGACAACGTAACCGTGGAGCTTTCTCCCTATGATCTGAGCCGGGGCAGGATTACTTATCGGAGCAAATAATATCGGCGTGTAAAGCCGAAACAGTTTACCGGTATTCAATGTGTGAGGAGAAATCATGAAAGTCAGAGCATCGGTTAAGAAAATATGCCGCAACTGCAGAATAATCAAGCGCAGGGGCACGGTCCGGGTGATCTGTTCAAACAGGCGGCACAAACAGCGGCAGGGATAACAAGGAGGCAAGCACATTGGCACGTATCGCAGGAGTCGATTTACCGAAAAGCAAGCAGATTATTATCGGCCTGACCTATATTTACGGCATCGGCTATTCAACCTCCAAAGAAATTCTCTCAAGGCTCGGAATTGATCAGAGCATCAAGACAGACGACTTGTCCGATGCCGATATAAACCAGATTCGCCGTTTGATCGACAGTGATTACAAGGTGGAAGGCGAGCTGCGCACAGAGATTTCAATGGATATTAAACGGCTGATGGACCTGGGCTGTTACCGTGGCCTGCGCCACCGCAGGTCTTTGCCGGTGCACGGTCAGCGTACCTCCACCAATGCGCGTACGCGCAAAGGCCCGCGCCGGGCCGCGGTAAAGAAAAAGGGCGGAGCAAAGAAAAAGTAAATTAATTTATTAAAGGCAGGTACCGATGGCAAAACGAAAAGCAGTTCGTACGAAAAAAAAGGTCAAAAAGAATATTGCAAGCGGCGTGGTGCATGTTCAGTCCACCTTTAACAATACTATCGTGACGATTTCCGACCCGGGGGGCAACGTGATTTCCTGGTCGAGTGCCGGCATCAACGGCTTTAAGGGCTCGCGTAAGAGCACGCCCTTTGCCGCGCAGCAGGCCTCCGAGGATGCTGCCAAAAAGGCCATGGAACATGGCCTCAAAAGTGTCGAGGTCTATGTCAAGGGGCCCGGTCCCGGCAGGGAGTCTGCCATTAAGGCTCTGCAGGCCACGGGTCTTAGCGTGTCAATGATCAAGGACGTCACACCGGTACCGCATAACGGCTGTAAACCGCCCAAGCGTCGCAGGGTATAAAGCGGCTTAAAAATACTGTCTGCCGGGACAGCCGCTTAAATAAAAGGCAAACCATTATCTATTTCCAAGGGAGGAAGCATTGTCAAGATATCGTGAATCCGTATGTCGGATATGCCGGCGTGAAAACTTGAAATTGTATTTCAAGGGTGACCGCTGCTATTCGGATAAATGCGCATTTGACAGGCGCAGTTATCCGCCTGGCCAGCACGGCCAGCGCAGAGGCGGTAAAATATCGGATTACGGCCTTCAGTTGCGTGAAAAACAGAAAGTCAAACGCATGTACGGATTGTCTGAAAAGCAGTTCAGGCTGTTTTTCCATCGTGCGGACAGGGGAAAAGGAGTTACCGGTACCAATCTGCTTGTGATGCTGGAGCGCCGTCTGGACAATGTCGTATATCGCCTGGGATTCGCCAATTCCCGTGCCCAGGCAAGGCAGCTGGTAAAGCATGATCATTTTCTTATCAACGGCCGGAAGGTCAATATTCCTTCTTACCAGGTCAGTGCCGGAGAGGTGGTCGAAGTCCGTGAAAAGAGCAAAGAGATTGCCGCTATAAGCGAAGCAATGGAAGCGGTGATCCGACGCAGCATGCCGCAGTGGCTGGAGCTGGATAAAGAGGCCATGAAGGGCAGCATCAGGACTTTGCCGGTACGCGACGATATCACCATGCCGATCCAGGAAAATCAGATTATTGAGTTTTACTCGAAATAAGTCCTGAATATACCCGGAATAAAGGCGGATGGATATCAAATACTTTGGAGAGTAAAAATGCCCTTGAATGAATTAACATATATGAACTGGCGGGAAATGATCAAACCCGGCAAGGTCCAGGTGGACAGCCAGACGGCGACCTACGGGAAGTTTGTCTGGGAACCCCTGGAAAGGGGATACGGCATTACTATCGGCAATTCCCTAAGGCGGATTATTCTTTCCTCGCTTTACGGTGCCGCTATCACCTCGGTTAAAATCGAGGGGGTAATGCATGAATACAGCGCCATTGACGGGGTGCTCGAGGATGTTTCCGAAATAATACTAAACCTTAAAAAAGTCAGGGTCAAGACAGACGACGCAGAACCAAAGACTTTGACCCTGGAAGCCCGCGGAGAAAGAAGCGTTACAGCCGGAGATATTGTGAGCGGAAACGGAAGGGTTGAAGTACTGAACCCGGATCAGCATATCGCAACTCTTACCTCTGAAGGTCATTTGCAGATGACCATGACGGTGCAGGCGGGCAAGAGCTATTCACTGGCAGAAGCCCACCGGGACCCGGAGGCGCCGATCGGTACCCTGCCTATTGATGCCATCTTCTCCCCGATTCAAAGGGTTAATTACGTGGTAGGCAATGCACGGGTGGGCCAGCGCACAGATTACGACAAACTCACCATGGAAATATGGACTGACGGTTCGGTCACACCGATGGACGCGATTGCTTATGCGGCCAAGATTTTAAAGGAACAGATGAATGCGTTCATCAATTTTGACGAGGATATGGAACCGGAGCCTCAGGAGGATTCCGAAGAAGAATTCACGCCCCAGTTCAATTCCAATCTTTATCTGGATGTTGACGAACTGGAACTCTCGGTGCGCAGTGCCAATTGCCTGAGAAATGCCAATATCCGTAAGATTTATCAATTGGTTCAGAAAACAGAAAACGAAATGCTGAAAACAAAAAATTTCGGCAGAAAGTCCCTTAACGAGATTAAAGAACTGCTTGGCGAGATGGGCCTTTCCCTGGGAATGAAACTTGAAGGTTTTGTCCCGCCGGAAGAGGACCAGGAGCAGAAAGAGGATTAGACCATGCGGCACAGAAAAAGCGGAGTCAAGTTAAATAGAACCCCCAGCCATCGTCAGGCTATGTTTAGAAATCTGGTCACCTCGCTTCTCAAGCATGACCGGATAAAGACTACCGACGCCAAGGCCAAGGAGCTGCGGCGCTGGGCCGACCATGTGATCACCCTTGCCAAGAGGGGCGATCTGCATGCGCGTCGTCAGGCCCTCTCCATTGTCAGGGAAAAGGCGGTGGTACACAGGTTGTTCGAGGAAGCCCCGCAGCGGTTCGGTGATACGGCGGGCGGATATACAAGGGTGGTAAAGATCGGCCACCGTCCCGGTGATTCGGCGCCGGTATCTATGGTTGAACTTACCGGAGAAAAGCCTGCGGGCGGTTCCCCGAAAAAATAGCCCCTGCCGGAAAAAAATTATCGGTAAACAAGGCCAGCAGGCTTAATGTCTTTGCGGTCTTAAAGTACCCGTTAAATCCGGAATCCGTTTTCAATTCAGAGGATTCCGGATTTTTACTTACCTGTTTGGCTGGTGCCGATTTGTGGCCTGATCTTGATTTGCCCGTCTTTGCGGACATAAATGCGTACTGCACCGTTTATGTCCGTGCGGAAAATCCTGAAACCCCTTTTTTTGTAACTGCGCAGTACCGCGGGCGAGGGTAGGCCCATGCGGCTTTTACGGACCGGAACGATTACCGTTTCCGGACTGACCGCCTTCAGAAAAGCCGTGCTGGACGAGGATTTGCTGCCGTGGTGAGGCGCAATCAGTATATCAGATGAAATTTGCTGTCCTGCCGTTGATATCAGAAGTGATTCGGCGCATTTTTCAATATCTCCCGGGAAAAGAATCGATTTGTCTCTGTAGCTGACCCGGAGCACGATGGAGCAATTGTTTGCCCCTGAACACTTTGAACAGCTTATTTCCGGAGCTGTCGGTTCCGGATGCAGGACCTGTGTTTCCACCCCGTTGACAAAACGTTTACCCGCTGCTTTTCCAAACTCCGGATGAGGGATTTTTCTTTCTTCTATTATCTGCAGAAACCGCTTATACGCCTCTGTATCCGCCTTTTCGTGTGTAGTGATGACCCGTCCGACACGAAAGTGTTCAAGAATGTAGAGCAGCCCGTTTAAGTGATCAGTGTCGGGATGGGAGAGTATAACAGTGTCAATGCTTACGACCTTGTTTTGCCAGAGATAAGGGGCTACTATAAAGGCTCCTACATCGAAAACCGAATTGTCTGTAAATCCTCCCCCGTCTATAAGCATGGTGTGCCCACCCGGAAATTCAAGAAAAGAGGCATGCCCCTGGCCCACATCCAGAACCGTCACCTTCAGGTCCCGGTGCAGAAATCTTTTGTGAATCCAGTAGCCCGCATCAATGGCCGCAATTACAAGGACAAGGCATAACAAGGCGGCCGGTACCCTTCTGCGCGTTTTGTGCCCCCGGCTAAACAGCAGCCCGAGACATATCATCGCAGCATACATACAGATTACTTCGAGCGCAGACGGTGTGACAGTATTAAATGCGGCAAAGGGAAATTGGGCTATTTGATATATAAGCGATATTGCAGGCTTTAGGATCAGGCCTGCCGCATTCAGGCACCATGCGCCTGCGGTCTGCGAAAACAGTGAGGCCAGGGCGCCGATCAGCCCGGCGGGCACGACTACAAATCCTATCCAGGGTATAAGTATCAGGTTGGAAAATACCCCCATTACGGAAGCCTGGTTGAAATAATGCATCACCAGGGGCATGGTTCCGAGTATGGCGAAAACTGATATCATAATAAAGCCGGCCGCTCGTTTGAAAATTTTTGCAACAAAAGGGGAGGAAGGGGGCGCTGCCTTAAAAACGGCGGTTTCGGAAAGCATGTAGATTCCTAAAAATATAGATGAGACCGCTGCAAAAGAAAGCTGGAAGGAAATGGAGAAAATGCCCGGAGGATAGACAGCCAGTATGCAGAGCGCGGCTGCCGCAAGGGTGTTTGCCGGGTTGTATTGTTTCTCCTTTATAAGGGCTGCAAGAAAGACTGTCACCATGATTGCCGCCCTTTGCGTTGAGGGCGACATTCCGGAAAGCAAAGCATAGGCTCCAACCGGCAGTACCGTCAGCAGGGCGGCCGTTCTGGAGGCCCGGCCCGTGAGCAGCAGGGACCCGGAAAAAGAAAGAATCCATTTAAATAAAAGAAAGGAGCATGCGGCAATTATCCCCACGTGCAGGCCGGAAATGGCAAGAAGATGGCTGGCCCCCGCCCTGTTGAAAGCTTCCCGCAAGCTGGGGCTGATATTGCCGCGTTTGCCGATTACAAGAGCTGATAATACGGCCGCAGTGTCTCCGTTGTTTACCTCCCGGATAAGCCCGTCCAGGCGGTTTCGAAACCTGTGAACAGCAAAGCCGGCTCCGGTCTGCCCGTATGTTTCCGCCTTTTTTTCAACGTAGCTGCTGCCGGCATACAGGCCCCCCCAAATATTTCTGTCAGCCATGTACCGGCAGTAATCAAATCCGCCGGGATTATTGAAATTTTTAAATCCCCGCAGTCTGCCCCTTACCAGCACACGCTCACCCGGATAAAATTCGGGGCAGTCGCCGTAAAAAGCCGCCTGTATGAAACCGGGCAATAAATTCCGGCGCCCGGACTTTTCAGTAACTGTCAAGTCGCCGAGTATGCATTTTGTTCTGTAGGATTCGATTTCCGGCGGTCTTGCCACTGTGCCCGAAATCATATAATAGCCGGAATTCAGGTAGGAGGCAGCCTGCCCGGGCGGGAAAAAGGGCTTCTGCCACGGTGACAGGGCCAGAAAGCCGAGTGCGCAAAAAAGTACCAGGGGAGATAAGCAGGAAGGCCTGTTTTTTGAGAGCAAAAAGACGATCCGCAGGGCTGCTGCTGCAAAAATTGCCCAGGCAAGCATGCAGATCCATGGTGAAAACTCAACATATCTTGCCGGAATAATGCCGGCCATAAATGAAAATAACAGGGGTATCAGCGGCCGGTGATAGAAAGAATCCCGGCGGCAGGGGCAGGGGCGGTGATCAGCATTTGCGGAGACATGGACAGAGGTCATTTACCTGATGACCGTGCGTTAAGAAGAGCTTTCAGGTACCCGCTCTATGTTTGCTCCCAGTTTGCGGAATTTTTCCTCAATGGATTCGTATCCGCGGTCCAGGTGATAAACGCGGCTGATTTGCGTGGTGCCCTCGGCCACCAGGCCGGCCAGCACAAGGGAGGCGCTTGCCCTAAGATCCGAGGCCATTACAGGGGCCCCGGAAAGCTTCTCAATCCCTTTTACCATTGCGTGGTTGCCCGACACCTGTATATCGGCACCCATGCGCTGGAGTTCGAGAACATGGATAAACCGGTTTTCAAATATGGTCTCAGAGATTACGCTCAATCCGTTTGCAACACTCATAAGTACCATGAACTGGGCCTGCATGTCGGTGGGAAATCCCGGATAGGGAAGGGTCTTTATGTCCACGCTGTGAATCGGCCGTTTACCTGTTACTGTAATGGCATCTTGTTTTACCGTGATTTTTGCACCTGTTTCCCGGAGTTTTGATATAACAGCCTTTAGATGGTCCGGTTCGGCGTCGGTGATCCGTATGGTTCCGCATGTAAGGGCTGCTGCAACCATGTAGGTGCCCGCTTCGATACGGTCAGGGATAATGCGGGCGGAAACGGGAGCAAGCCTGTCAACTCCCCTGATTGTGATAACCGGAGACCCGGCCCCGGAGACATCTGCTCCCATCAGGTTTAACATTTCGGCAAGGGCTAATATTTCAGGTTCCCGGGCGGCGTTTCTGAGCACCGTGGTTCCATTGGCCAGAACAGCGGCCATCATAAGGTTTTCAGTACCGGTAACCGTTGGAACATCGAAAAAAATTTCATCTCCGGTGAGTCTGTCGGCTTGGGCTTCCACGTATCCGTGTTCCAGCGTGATCCTGGCCCCCAGCCTGGACAGGCCTTCCAGGTGCATGTTAATGGGGCGCGCGCCTATGGCGCAGCCTCCGGGAAGCGATACCCTGGCGCGTTTCAGGCGTGCCAGCAAAGGCCCCAGTACAAGAACCGAGGCGCGCATTTTGCGTACAAGATCGTAGGGCGCCTCGAAATTTTCCACATTTCTGGTGTCAATGTGAACAGAGTCGCCCTGTCTGTCGACTTCAGCTCCCATTGTGGAAAGCAGTTGCCTGATGGTTTCAATGTCTTTTAAATCCGGAACATTGGAAAACTTAAATTTTCCGCCTGCAAGAAGTGAGGCGGCCAGCATGGGCAGAGCGGCATTTTTGGCTCCGCTGACACGGATCTCGCCGTTTAAGGCTCTTCCGCCTTTAACAAGAATGGCATCCAAATCAGATTACCTTTTTGCCGAAATTTAGGAAAAAAAAGCGCCACACACAATTTCATGCAGGCAGTGTGGCGCTTTGGGGTTTTTCAATCGTTTTTGAAAAATACGGGACTAAAAATGTCAAACTATCCCGATTATTAATGATGTTCGTGGCTTTCGCCGCCTTCCTCTGTGGCAGTGTCATAGAGCGATTTTAATATGCAGTATGTCAGCCCGGCCCCTATGATTGAAAGCGCGTACCACAGTGCACCCATAAAAACAAGGTGGGGTATGTCCCAGGCCCATTCAAATATAAAAGGAAACATATTTCAAGCCCTCCTTAAAGCGGCATTAACTGCCGGAGTTTAATTCTTTTTCCTGCGGGAACACCGGCAAATACCGGTAGGCCAGCATGATCAGGATAATGCCGTAGGCTATCGGCAAAATCGTGGTGGCGATTTCCTGCCAGGTCGGCATATACATGTACCAGTCCTGGAAAGGAAGCAGGGGTGCCGCCATGACCTGAAGCACCATGACCCAGCGGTTAATGCATACCCCGATTACGGCCAGGATCACGCCAGTCATGAGCAGCAGGTTGTTTTCCCGCCCTTTTCTGGTAACCAGTATGACAGCCGGCAGCAGGCCGCATATCACTAGTTCCGCAATCAGTATCCAGATGCCGTATACCGGGTTGTTGGTGTAGAAATCCATGAGGGTAAAGCCCTTTGCAGGAGCGGTTACCGCTGCCCAGTACCAGGTGTCAATAATTTTGGCTATCATGTAGGTCAGAAGCATCCAGCCAGAAATCTTGGCAAGCAGCCGGAAAGTTGCCTGTTTTACCAGCTTTTTGCCGGTGACCTTTTCTGTAATCCGGGTTATCAGGACCGTAAAGCAGGGACCGACTGCTGCTGCCGACCAGGTAAACAGGAAAAACGTCCACGGCCAGATCAGCAGCCCTTCTCTGAAGGCAAAGGGGCGGCCGTAAAGCACGCCTGCAACACCGCCCAGGGAACCCTGATGGAAAAAGGACAGAAATACTCCGGTGGCGGCAAACACGGCCATAACTTCGTGAAGGTTATGGCTTAAGTGATGGAGAAACGGAATGCGGTCAAGCTTGGGATTTTCCAGCACAATCGGCAGAAATTCAATTGTGAGCACTGCAAAATATACTGACAGACAGAATGCCACTTCCGTTAACATGGAATGCACGTTTGCATGCCAGAAAATAAACCATCCCCGAAGCGGCTGGCCGATGTCTAAGGCCAGTATCAGAAGGGCGGAACTATAGCAGATAAAACCTATTATCACGGCGTAATTGATGATGCTTTTAAGTTCCTTTTTGCCGATGATATAGGTGAGAAATCCTGAAAAAAATGCTCCTCCGCCCAGGGCGATAACCGTCAGGTCAGCCCATATCCACAGGGCAAATCCATATGCGTCGTTCATGCCGGTTTGGTTTAAGCCCTTGTACCATACCAGAAACATGGCATAAACGCCCCACAGCAGGACTGCACCTACCACCGCCAGCCATAGTGCGAATTTTCCAGTGGAGCATCGTTTTACACCCTCGGGAATTGCCGGTGTCGTCATGATCAGTTCACTCCTTGGTGTTTTTTCTCAATTAATGGGATGCGGTTTCTGTTTTACGGGCATTATTTTGCTGCCCCGGTGACTGGCCTTCCAGGTAATTGTCCGCTTTACGCCTGACCCAGGATTTTGAGCTCAGATAATAGACCTTGGGATTTGTGTGTAGTTTTTCAAGCAGCCTGAATGCTTTTTTGCTTCTGCTTAGTTTGTATACTTCGTGTTCCGGGTTGAGAAGGTCCCCGAAAGTCATGGCCCCGGTCGGGCAGGCCTCTACGCATGCAGGCTGGTACTCGTGCTCGTAGATTTCGTCTCTGCCTTCAAGATAAGCCTTGTCTCTTGCTTTCTGGTAGCGGTGGTAACAGAAAGAGCACTTTTCCACCACGCCGCGCATGCGGACAGAAACATCCGGGTTTAAGTATTTTTCCATCTCTGCGGGCCAGGACGGGTCCCACCAGTTAAATTTGCGGGCATGATACGGGCATGCGGCCATACAGTAACGGCATCCGAAGCACCGGGTATAGATCTGGCTGACAATGCCGGTGGGATAATCATAGTCTGTGGCCACTGCAGGACATACGGAGACGCAGGGGGAGTGGCCTTCCATGTGACGGCCGTCGCACTGCATGCATGGCTTGGGAATGTAGCATATTTCCGTGTCGGGAAAAGGCTTGCCGTTATCCACCTTGAAAACCCGTATCCAGTTCAGGCTCAGCATTTTGTCTGATTCATTCTTTTTAAACGGCACGTTGTTTTCCGCATAGCAGGCCACCATGCAGGCGCCGCATCCTGTGCACCTGTCGAGATCAATGACCATCCCGTATCGTTTTGTCCTGGTGTGTTGTTCTTGCTTTGTCATCAAAAACCTCTTTATCGGGTTAAACGTAAACGTCTAAAAATGATGGCTGTATCACGCTCTGGTCAGCGAGGCCCGGGTAGCCCGGCATCTATTTAACCCGGAGCCCCGTTCGGCGACTTCCGGCAGCAGTGAATTGATATTAACGCCCTTGCCGGCTATATAATCGCTGAATGCCTTTCTGCCCAGACCTTCAGGCAGGGCTGCAAGGCCCGGCATAATACCCTCGAACAGGTGAACCCGGACCTTTGCCCGGCCTGCCGGGGTTTTTAAAATCGCAGTATCGCCTTCTGAAAAACCGTATTCTTTTGCGGTCTTCGGGTTTAGCTCCACGAAAACATCTTCGTCCTTGATTACGTTCGCGTCCACGGTTTTTGTCATAAACGGCGGGTTGCCCACCGCTCCGCCGGCAATCCGGATTGATTCATAGGGGATTAAAATCAGCGGCATCTGCTCGGGATCTCCTGGAATTCCCGAGGTTTTGAACCCGGGCAGAGCGTCTGCGTCCTTTCCTGAAGGATTGTTTCTTTCGGTCGGGTAGAATTCGTATTTCCCCGAGGGGGTATGAAACGCCTCGTCCCAGGAGGGTATAACAAATTCCGGATCCACCCAGTAGCCCTGTTTTTCCAGGGTTTTCCACTGGTTGGAAAGGGTTTTCTTTAAAAATTCCTCGTAGTTTTTCCAGGGCAGGGCGTTTTCAATAAATCCGCCAAGGTTATGGGCAATCCGGATAAATGCATCACCGATGTGAAGAGTGTCGTATTGTTGCCTGACCACGGGTCTGGTCAGTCCGATAATTCTTTTGGGTACGCCCGCCGGGGTCGGGACGTCTTCATAGCGTTCCAGAAATTGGTGGTTCGGCAAAAGAATGTCGGCATGCCGGGCTGTTTCATCCATGTATGTTGAAAAGCTTGCTATAAAGCCGATTTTGTCAAACGCTTTTCTGGCGGCATCCGAATCGGGCATGGTGTAGAGAGGGTCGCCTCCTGCAACGAGCAGTGCCTGTATCGGCGAGTCTCCGCTGGAGCTGTTTATTACTTCCGGCAGCCTGTAGAGCAGGTGGCCGGTATTGGGAAAACGACTGGAACCGGCTTCATCTGCGCGGGGCTTCTTTCTGCCGTTTGAAGCGGTTTTATCGATTTTCATCTCCGACCAGCTCAGGTAGTCGGGTTCAGAAACTGCCGCTATTCCGCCGGGCCTGTTTATATTTCCGACCAGTGCGTTTAAGGCATTAATAGCCAAGGTTTCGTCCAGGCTGCCCTGCCCGAAACCGCCGCTGACGGCAACAGGCCGGCGGGCCCCGGCAAATCCGCGGGCCAGCGATTCTATTTTACTGCCCGCAATACCGGTAATTTCGGCGACTTTTTCCGGGGGATATTCTTTTACAAGGCTGCTAAAACCCTTGTGCAGCTTGCCGGCCTCGTCGGTCCAGTCCTGAAAGCCGAATGAAAAATTTTCAACGAAATCTTTGTTATAGAGCTTTTCACGGACGATCACATGGGCAAGCCCCAGGGCGAGCGCGCCTTCCGTGCCGCACCTGGCCGGAATCCAGGTGTTTGCACGTGATGCCGTGTCTGAAAGACGCGGTTCAATCTGTACGAGCTTTACTTTTTTATCAAAGCCCGCGTAGGCGGAAAACATCCGTCCGGCATTGCCCCGGCCGTCAAGCAGGGCGCATCCGAAGCTCAGGATGTAGTCCGAATTTTCCAGGTCGTAGCCTATGGTTCCCTGCTGTCCCTGAGTCAAATACAGGGCCAGTTCCTGGGAATCCTGAAAAGAAGGCGTGCGGATGAAGTTGGGTGAGCCGTAGGCTTTTAAAAAGCGGTCAATAAGGTAGGCCACGGTGCCGCGGTCCGATTCGGAAATGCATGCAACCGTATGGGGTTTTTCCCGGCTCCGCAGTTCCGCCAGTTTCTTTGAGACAGTTGAGATTGCCTCTTCCCAGGAAATTTTTTCCCACTTGCCTTCCCCCCGCTTTCCGGCGCGCTTCATCGGAGACTTGATGCGTGCGGGGCCGTAGAGATCCTGGGTGGCGGATATGCCCATTGGGCAGAGGCTGCCCCGGTTGACCGGGTAATCCGCCTGGCCCTCGATTTTTTTCGCCTTTCCCCTGACCGTGCGGACATTAATGCCGCATCCGCCGTTGCACAGGGTGCAGACCGATTTTTTGTATACGCTCGGTCCCTCTTCGGGCTCCGGCGTCCAGGGCCAGTTCTGGGTCCAGATGGCGATGTCGTCTGTAAGCTTCCAGGGCACCGGCGTCAAGGTCGTACCTACCGCCCCCCCGATAACGAGTGACAAGAAACATCTGCGATCGATTTTCATGAATTTACCCCTTGTTAATATATCAACATCGCGTCAAATGTATTTAAAACAATTTCCACTATTTATGGCACTGGAAGCAGTCTCCCTTGCTGCCTGTTTCTTCCAGGTGGCAGGCCGCGCAGTCGTTCATTTTATGTCGCTGGCCGTGTTTTGCTTCGCCCATCCTGAGCATGTTGTAGCCCCATATGTCCCGGCTGTAGCCGGTAAGCCTGTTTTCCTGGTACTCGCGCAGGGAGTCGGAATGACCTATGTCGCCGTGACATGTTGCACACTCCATGTCTGAACCCTTCACATGAGCGGCATGGGAAAAGAACACGCAGGGCGGCTGCTCGGCGTAAGACAGCCAGGGAACCTCTTTATTTTCGGAGATATATTCTTCTACAAGTTTGTTTTCGTCCGGGTCACTGGTCATGGGATACATGTGGCAGCTTTCGCACTCGGCGTTGGTGGGGGTGCCGGCGAAGCTGCCGTCGTCTCTGAAGTAATGGCAGGACTGGCATCCGTTGCTTACCACGCCCATATGTACTTTGTGGCTGAAATCAATGGGCTGTTGCCTGGTGGAGTAAAGCAGCTTTGGAAAGGCGATCCATCCCGAAATAAGGCTGGCGATCAGGCCTATCAGAAAAAAAACGAATATCACCCAGCCGGAGGATCGTTTCACGGAAGAGACCGTTTGGTTGTCCGATTGTGTGCTCATGGGTACTCCGTCAAAACTGTTATGGTTCATCGGTTGCTTCGGGGTTATTTCAGATTACGCGCAATTGCTTTTATAAATAGTGCTCATTCGGAAATTATATGATTTCCGGATCCACGCTAACCATATCAAACTCCTACCCGGACATCCCGCTCAAGGGAAACCCAATATCTGGTTTGGGTAAAATTGTCAATAAAAATAGAAAAGATGTTTTCCGGTCTCTTTTAAGATCACTGGTAGCTGTGAAGGCCGGGGAGCAGATTTACTCCGAAATAAGTAAACAGCACCGCCG
>JAGXLE010000188.1 GCA_018334855.1 Desulfobacterales bacterium
GATTTATTGCAGGATCGATTAATACCCATCGAAATCTTGCATCCAAAATAGCCAGGTCCGCAAAAGCCCATGCACTGGTAACAGACTACAGGCTGGCACCTGAAAACCCTTTTCCCGCCCAGCTCGAGGATGCGTTTGTAGCCTATAAATGGCTTATTTCAGAAAAGCAGATAAATCCCGAAAATATAATAATCAGCGGCGATTCCGCCGGCGGAAATCTGGCGATTTCGGTTCTGATCAAAATCAGGGATGAAGGCTTACCCCTGCCTGCGGCTGCTATATGCCTTTCTCCTGTTACGGATCTGACCGCTTCCGGAGAGTCAATGATATCCAGGGCAGAAAGCGACCCCATGGTAACTCCGGAGGCCATAGAATTTATGATAAAGTCATATCTGGACGGCACTGATCCCAAAAATCCCCTGGCATCTCCGCTCTATGCCGATCTTTCCGGCCTGCCGCCAACATTTATCCAGGCCGGGACCGCAGAAGTTCTTCTCGACGACTCCACCCGTATCGCGCAAAAACTGGAGTCTGAAGGAGTCGACACAGAGCTCGACATCTGGGAGGACATGATTCATGTTTTTGCCACCTTTGCAGACATCGCCCCTGAATCAAAACAGGCAATAGAAAAAATCGGCAATTTCATAGAAAAAATATACGCCAGAAACCCGCAGCATGTTAAAGTATTCTGATGAAAGATCCCGCCCGCAAACAAGTGAGAACCTTTGCCGAAAAAAGGGAAGTCAGGGAGTATTTCAAAAACAAAAAAAACGGCATATTTGTCGAGGTCGGCGCTCATGAGCCAACAAGTGCCGAATCCCAGTCCTGGCACCTGGAAAAAGAGCTGGACTGGTCAGGCATTCTCGTGGAGCCAAACCCCGAGCTGAGCCGACAGGCTCAACAATTACGCCCCAATGCAACAGTTTACCAGTGTGCCTGCACGTCTCCTGATAAAACCGGCATTTTATCGCTTTATATCCCGATAAAAAACAACGATCTTATAACTTCGCATGCCTCTTTGCGGAAAAATGCCGATGATTTCAGTTATACCCGTCATAAAGCCGTTTCAGTAGAAGCTGTAACATTGAATTCTCTGCTGGAAAAAAGCGGCATCGAGTCGATTGATTTACTCTCCATAGATGTAGAGGGCACGGAAATGGAGGTGATGGAAGGATTTGACCTGAAAAAATTTGCCCCCGCATTGATTCTTTTGGAAGACAAGCTTTTATACCTGGAAAAACACCGGTATCTGAAAAATAACGGATATATGCTGGTAAAACGGACAAAACAAAACAACTGGTATATTCCAAAAACCGGCAGCCGCCCCCCATCCACGATCCGGGAAAAAATAAAACTGCTTAAAAAGCTATACATCAGCATCTGGCTAAGAAAGATTAAGTTTGCAATAAAATCAAAAAGCCCGGAACCGTTGTTCAGAATATGAAATCCTGAAGCGGGCAAAAATCGCAGCCATACTTCCCTTCTGCAATAAAAGTTTTCAGGTCCGGCCGCAAATCACGACACCCGTATTATGGCTGCGGATAGGACTCGAGATAATCATGCACGGCTCTGCCCAGCCAGTCAATTACCGCGCCCAGGTGGGCCATGTTTGTCATGCCTTCGGCGTCTTCAAGCACATCTGCCTTGTTAAATCCCATGCCGATATTCCAGTAAGTCGAGCCGGGCACGATCATCTGGGACATGTTATACGTGTTGCCGTCTTTTCGGGGGCTTCCGTTTACAGCCAATGCGTACATAAAAAACCTCCCTGCAGTTGTTATCCTGTGGATTTGCAAATCTCATTTCAGCGTCTTCAAATAACACCGGAATCAAATGTAAGCCTTTTGCCGGCATAATTCAATGCAATACCCGGGGTTTTAACTTTTCAATGATTAAGCTTGATCGTTTCGGGAAAAGTCGATTTCTTCACTCCGTGATCATTTTGAGCAAGGGTTGGGTCAGGGCTGGACGGCGGGGTGGTTTGCGCAGATGCATTGTGCGCAACAGCTAACAGCATATACGCAAACTTCCCCGCCGGCCCGCCCTGCGAAACTCCGGAAAGAAGAAAACTTCTTTTTCGCAGCACGCCGTAAATACAGCGAAAAACCGCATATTGTTCTATCCGGCGTTCTGTGGTAAATAAACCAAATATGATCATCATCGATTTTGAGGCTTCCAGCCTGCGCAAAAACTCTTATCCGATAGAGGTGGCCTGGGGCGAGCGCCCGGAGGCCATCGAGTCATTTCTTTTAAACCCGGATTACATGGATGGCTGGACGGACTGGAACCCCAAAAGCTTCGAATATCACGGGATATCCCGGGAAAAGCTTCGACAGGAAGGAATCGACCCAAGGCTGGCGGCCCAAAAAATGATACAGGATCTGGCCGGCCGGGAGGTTTATTCAGATGAACCCGGCTATGACACAAGGTGGAAAAACCGGCTGCTGGCCGATTCCGGTTTTGAGCCATCCCTGGTCAGGATCCTGGATCTGAACCTGTATTTAAAAAAAATGATAAAAACCGCGCCAGGATCCAAAACCTTTGACGACTATATCTGCGAATTTACCTGCTCAAAGACGGTTCGCAGGCACCGTGCCGCAGAAGACGTATTCTGGCTGCTCGAATTTGTAGCCTATATCCGGCAATGCCTCTGCCAACAGCCTGAATAAAAAATCATTTCTTGCTACATAAGGCCCGGAAGCCAGGTTACAATAAGCGGATATAAAATTACCATGAGCAGTACCAGAATCATTATGACCACAGGCAGAATCGATCCTTTCAGCACGTTATTTATGGGGATGTTTCCGACCTGGGAAACAATGTAAAGAACTCCCCCCATGGGCGGAGTAATCAGTGCCAGGTTGACATTGATAAGAAGAATCACGGCAAACCAGGTATTGTCCCATCCCATATGCATGACAAGCGGGAAAAGCAGCGGAATGGCGAGATACATCAATGCAAGCACCTCCAGAAACATTCCAAGTAAAAACTATAATAATTATAATTATCATAAAAACGGTCAGAAAAAAGCTTTACCGCGTCCTGACAGAAAGGCTTTATATTCATTAAATCAAGAAATTATAAATTTTTGCAAAAAATTTAATTTTTTTCTTGACACACCCCTGAACCTGTAATTATCATAATAACTAAAAAAACAACCCTCTTTTTACAAAGGAGGATACCTGCCATGGACGACGTTTTCACTGTTTTTAAAGCCAGCCAGCACTGCAACGTTTCCCCCAAAACCATCATCAACTGGATTGACGCCGGCCACATCAAGGCCTACCGCACCCCCGGGGGACACCGCCGCATCAACCGCAGGGACCTGGAAGACTTCATGCGCAAGCAGGGCATCCCCATCCCCGAGACCGAGGTGGAAGAAGACAGCCGCAAGAAGATCCTGGTGGTAGACGATGACCCCATTATAGTTGAAAGCATTGTACAGGCCCTGGAAGAAGACGAGCACGACTACGAGGTCATTTCCGCGGCAGACGGCTTTGAAGCGGGCCTGCAGGTCAATCACTTCAAGCCGCACCTGCTGATTCTCGATATCATGATGCCCGATATCAAGGGATACGAGGTCTGCCAGAAGATCAAGGCCAACAAGGAAACCTGTGATACGAAAATAATTGTTCTGTCTGCGTACCTGGACGAGGAAAAATTCAAACAGATGAAAGACCATGGTGCGGATGCCTGCTTTTCCAAGCCCCTTCCCCTGCCCCAGCTCAA
>JAGXLE010000009.1 GCA_018334855.1 Desulfobacterales bacterium
ACAAAAAGAAAAAGTAAAGGCCTGACCCTGCAGCAATGCAGGATCTTGAACACTTTTTTTTGCATTCAAAGGAGAAAGATCCCATGAAAACCAGGGTGCTGCTTGTAGACGACGAAGAGCAATTTGTCGAGCAGTTGTCAGAACGCTTGAAAATCCGGGAATATGATGTCAGCGCATGCTACAGCGGCGAAGATGCGATTGAACTGATCAAGCAGTACCTCTATGACGTGGTGATCCTGGATGTGGCCATGCCCGGCATGGACGGAAACGAGGTGCTAAAACATATCAAGGAGCACCGCCCCTTAACAGAAGTCATTATGCTCACCGGCCATGCCACGGTGGAATCAGCCATCAGCGGCATGAAGCTGGGCGCTTTTGACTACCTCATGAAACCCTGTGACACCGAGGAACTGACCCGCAAAATCGACAATGCCTACCAGCGCAAGGAAGAACAGGAGGAACGTATTCGCACGGCCAAGGCCGAGCAGTACCAGACCTCGCCCTGGTCAGCTCTCGATGACAAATAGCACAGACTCCTGCGGATCACGGCCCGGCAGTTAATCTGTGGATCATCACATTTTGTTATCGCTTTCTTTTTCCCCGGCTGTTTGCACGGAGATGGGCTCCGTATTATTAGCATCCGGAAACAGGATTTGTGTCTCCCCGACCTGGCCGTCTTCTTTTTGCAGAAACTTTTTTCATCTTCCCGCCAAACCAGCACGTATTTTCCCCTTCCTCTTTACTGCTGAATTTCAGTTTGACAATGTTTCCGATCTTATATATTGATCTATCTTTACTGGTTTTATATATGTAAAGCAAAAAAATCTGATAGGCTGGAGCTTGTTAAAGCACCAACACTCGCAACCCAATTGCCAGGGAGGGAAAATGCGGAAAAAAGCCTGGGTAATTCTGTTAATTCTGAGTCTTGTGTTTCTTCTGTCAAGTGCCATCACCCCCGCGTTTGCACAAGATGCTGCGCAGACGATGGCAGAGGCGGCCGGCGACCATGCATGGTGGTTCTGGCCGCTGGTTCTATTTGTTGTCACGTTTGTACTGGGGATATTTGCCGTGCTTGGCGGCGTTGGCGGCGGTGTGCTCTACGTGCCGATTATCAGCGGTTTTTTCCCGTTTCACCTGGACTTTGTGCGTGGAGCCGGACTACTGGTGGCCCTCTCCGGTGCACTGGCAGCAGGCCCCGGACTTCTTAAGTCCGGGCTGGCCAGCCTCCGGCTGGCCATACCGGTGGCCCTGATCGCATCGACATGCGCCATTGCCGGGGCGATGATCGGACTGGCCCTGCCCACCTACATTGTCCAGATTTTTCTGGGGGTAACCATCATGGGCATCTGTGTGCTGATGTTAACCGCCAAAAAAGCCGAATACCCCGACGTGTCCCAATCAGACAAGCTATCCTCGGCTCTTCGCATCTACGGAGTCTACTACGAGGACAGCTCGGGCAAGGAGGTGGACTGGAAAATCCACCGCACGCCGCTTGGCTTGGTGCTGTTTATAGGCATCGGCCTGATGGCCGGGCTCTTCGGACTGGGAGCCGGATGGGCCAACGTGCCCGTTCTAAACCTGGTGATGGGCGCACCGCTTAAAATCAGCGTTGCCACCAGTAAGTTCCTGCTTTCCATCACTGATACATCGGCGGCCTGGGTTTATTTAAACAAGGGATGCGTGATCCCGATGATGGTGGTTCCCTCCCTGGTGGGGATCATGCTGGGATCGTTTGTGGGCGTGCGGCTGCTGAAAGTCGCCAAGCCCACTTTCATCCGGTGGATGGTTATCGTAATCCTGGCATTTGCCGGAATCAAAGCGTTTTTAAAGGGCATCGGCATATAGCCGTAGCTTACCGCAACCGTGTTTCAATATTCGGATTTTGCCTGAATCCGGGTTTTTTCTCAGGCACAATTCTAAAAGAGGAGGCATAACCATGGCGGAGCGAAGTAAATACGTCACCCCGGAACAGCAGCTTTATGCCGAAATGCTGGAAAAAGGCATGTATGTCGGCCTGCTGCTGCTTTTGCTGACATTTCTTCTTTATGCCACAGGCATCGTGGATCCTTATATCCCGCTGGACAAAATCGCCGAGTACTGGCATCAGTCCTCCACGGACTACCTTCATAAAGCCGGTATTCCGGACGGCTGGGGATGGGTCGGTTTTCTGGGATACGGCGATTTCTTAAATTTCATACCTATTGCCATCCTGGCGGCCGTAACCATTTTCAGCTACCTGACCATTATCCCGATTTTGCTCAGGCAGAACGACAAGGTCTATGCAACCCTGGCAGGCATCGAGGTGCTGATTCTGATACTGGCCGCAAGCGGTCTTCTCAAGGGGGGGCACTGATTCACCACAATATTTACAGCCACGAAGCGCACGAAGATAAAGGTTTCTCCGTGTGCTTCGTGGATATGAAAGCGGGGGCCGCTGCGCAATCTCAGGAATTTTTTCTCTGCCCGAGCATCTCGTAGACCTGCTCTCCCGGGACTTCCTCGTTTTCCACCAGGCTTTCGGCCAGACGGTCCATGGCCTGCCGGTTTTCCTCAAGGATCTGCCTGGCCCTGGAAAACGCCTGGCTGAGAAGGGCTTCAACTTCCTTGTCCACCTCTTTTGCGGTGGCTTCGCTGTATTCCCTGGCCTTTCCAAGCTCTTCGCCCAGAAACACCTCCCTGTTCTGAGATCCCAGGGCCATGTGCTCGAAACGGCCGCTCATCCCCCATTCCAGCACCATCCGGCGGGCGATATGGGTGGCGCTCTGAAGATCGTTTGCCGCCCCGCTGGTGGCTGTCTCAAAGACAGTCATCTCCGCGGCCCTTCCCCCCATCATTACCGCCAGCCGGTCCGAAATATATTGCTTGTGGTAAATATATTTTTCGCCTTCGGGAAACTGCTGGGTGGCCCCCATGGCAAGGCTTCGGGGCACAATGGAGACTTTGTGCACAGGGTCTGCATATTTCAGGGTTGCGCCCACAATGGCATGCCCGGCCTCGTGATAAGCCACCATCTGTTTTTCTTCTTCTGTCAGGGCCAGACCCTGTCTGACCAGGCCCATGAGTATTTTGTCTCTGGCCTGTTCGATGGCCTCGTTGTCTATTATCTTTTTTTCCCTGCGGGCGGCCATCAGCGCGGCCTCGTTTAACATGTTTTCCAGGTCCGCCCCGGAAAAACCTGGTGTACTGCGTGCAAGAGCATCCAGGTCCACATCATCAGCCACCCGCTTGTTTCTGGTATAGATATCCAGGATTTTTTTCCGGTCCGCGGTAGTGGGCAGATCGACCACGATTCTGCGGTCAAAGCGTCCGGGGCGCATCAGGGCGGGGTCGAGAACGTCGGGACGGTTTGTTGCCGTCATTACAATCACGTTCTCATTTTCCTCGAATCCGTCAAGCTCTGAGAGCATTTGGTTAAGCGTCTGTTCCCGCTCGTCATGTCCGCCTCCCAGGCCGGCGCCGCGCCGGCGGCCGATGGCGTCAAGCTCGTCTATAAAAATAATGCTGGGCGCATTTTTCTTTGCATCGGAAAACAGGCTGCGCACTCGCTTGGCTCCAACCCCCACAAACATCTCCATGAAGTCAGAGCCGGTAATGCTGAAAAAGGGCACATCGGCCTCCCCGGCTACAGCCCGCGCAAGAAGGGTCTTGCCGGTCCCGGGCGGGCCAACAAGCATGACGCCTTTGGGCACTTCGGCCCCGAGCTCCCGGATTTTTCCCGGATCCTTGAGAAACGATACCAGCTCGGAAAGCTCTGTCTTGGCCCCTTCAGCGCCGGCTACATCATCAAACCTGGTCGACTCCTGGCTGCGATCGTATAGCCTGGCCTTGCTCTTTCCGATGGAAAAAAGGCCTTCTCCCCCGCTCTGTCCCTGAAATTGCCTGAATTGCGCGTAAATAATCCAGATAAGGACCACAAAAGGCAGAAGGGTCAAAATCAGATACAGCCAGTTGGTGTCGGTTTTGGGCTGGGTTTCAACCTCGACATTTTGGGACTGCAGAACATCTATAAGGTCCGGATCGCCAAAAGAAGGCAAATAGGTGACAAAATCCTTGTAAGCACTTCCTTTGCCGGAACCGGCATTTCCTTCGCCTTCAGCCTGTTCTGACTGTTCTGCCTGTTTATAAGCCTTTTGCTTTAATAAACCCGTTATTTTCTCACCTTTTATGGTGACCCGGGCGACGTTGCCGGCATTTAGCTGCTTTAGAAATGTTGTATAGTTTATCTTTTCTGGGCCTGCCTGGGAAAGGTACATGCTCCAGACAAGAAAAAAAAGCACCACCGCCATTACGACCCACATGCGGTAGCTGTTTTCCTGCGGGGTGTTCCAGGAATAGAAGGGCTGCCTGCCGCCTTCCCGGCTTTTCTTTGAATTGTTGCTTTCTGGCTGATGATTCATGGCCTCTCCCTGATACAGATAGGCCCGGCGCCTTATATCTTTAACATTTACGCTTCGGGCTGAAATCCGGGGAAGGCAGCTGCAGCTTTCAAATGCTTCCACGGCGGGCCCTGGGCTGAAATATCTCTTTATAGGCCTGCTCTGGGTCAAATCCTTCGTATCCGGCTTCTATCAGCCCTTCAGAAAGGTCCTGAATGGTTTTCGTTCCAACCCCGGGCCAGCACAAAATTGCCTTTACGTGCTCAAGAGAGCTCAGCTGCTGGGGGTTGTTCAGGATCTCTTCACCGAAACATTTCCGGATTACATTATAGGTATGCGTGCCGATATATTCAATAAAAGGGTATTCAAACGCCGACTTTCTGTATCTGCATTCACGATAATAAGCCTGCTGAACATTTGCAACACCCATTTTGCATTCTTCCGCAATCCGGGCCCACGCATACCCCTTGCGGCGCATTTCAAAAATCTTCTCTATCCTCTCTCTGCTTTTCGGATCGGCATATCGCCTTAATCTTCCCATATCCATCTCTCTTTTTCAGTTATTGCCCGTCCGGAAACGGCTGAATTTGCAAATTTTCGCGTCAGGCTCAAATTTTAATCCACAGACATTTCTGCGGTTGAAATTTCGGCCTTACCTGAACGCAGACAAATTATCCGGTTTCCGGATGGACAACAGTTTTAAGTTTTTTAAAGATCCCCCTCCTCTGTCCTGAACATAATTATAAAATTAAAACAGGATATCAATTACGATATATAATACTATCTATTTCGTCAAGGATATAACACGATTACACCTTATCCTCTTTTTTATTTTTCAATAAAAACCCTAGTTTTATTTTTTAAATATGAGCATGAACAGAATTTAGGCAACCAGACAGGAAAGTTTGTTCCCCTATAAAGCAAGATTATATTCCATACAAAATGTCAGGATAAACACCTGTGCTGAGCCCAAGCTTTTTTTGAGTTTTACAAATCCGGTGCTTTCATATAATGTAGCCGTTAAACTGGAAAAAAAGGCGTTACATAAAACAATTGAGAAAAATTATAAAATGCATGAACTGCCCGTAACAGAAAGCATCCTCAGCATTATTCTCAAGCATGCGGAAAAAAACCGTGTAAGCAGGGTCGTTTCAATAACCCTGCAGATCGGGGAGCTAAGCGACCTGGAAGACGAGTGGGTCCAGCACTACTTCGACTACCTGAGCAAAGACACGGCTGCAGCAGGAGCCAGGCTGAAAATTGAGCGCATACCCGTTATGGTAAAATGCGGCAACTGCGGGGAAACAACAGAAATCAGCAAGGAAGAGCTCGGCAGTATAAACTGCCCTCAGTGCGGTACAGAGGGCGATTTTTCACTTGTCTCCGGAAGGCAATACTACATAAAGGAAATGGAGGCAATATAATGGATGAAATCAAGCTTTTCGAGGTAAAAGAAGACATTCTTTCAGACAACGACGAGGCTGCCAGGCAATTAAGAGACAAGCTCCACAGGGACAAAACCTTTGTAATCAACCTCATGTCTTCGCCCGGCGCGGGAAAGACCACTGTGCTGCTAAAAACCATATCCGAACTAAAAGATGAATTAAAAATCGGGGTAATAGAGGCTGACATTGATTCGGTGGTTGACGCTGAAAAAATCAGAAATACAGGGATTCGCGCGGTTCAGCTGCGCACCGGGGGATTCTGCCACCTCGATGCTTCAATGGTGAAAACAGGCCTGGACGGCATGGGTTCCGAGTCTTTTGACCTGGTTTTTGTTGAAAACGTGGGAAACCTGGTCTGCCCGGCGGAATTTGACACAGGCGCCATCAAAAACGTCATGATATTAAGCGTGCCCGAAGGTGACGACAAGCCCATGAAATATCCCCTGATGTTTACAAAATCTGATGTGCTGCTGATTAATAAAATCGACATGATGGAACTTACAGACTTTGACACAAAAGCCCTGAAGCAGCGCGTAACTCAATTAAACCGGGACATGACAGTAATTGAAATTTCGGCCAAAACAGGCCTGGGCATTGATAAATGGGCGGACTGGATACGCAGCGCGGTCAGGGATTTTACTTGACAAACAACGAATATATCAGTTAATTTATAAAAAAACCAATATATTGCTCTTTTTTTGCCTGATTTCTTGCAAGAGACAAAGAGCCCGGGTGCCACACCTGTTAAAATCCATTCCTTACCAGGGAACCAATGGTGTACGAAGAAGACAGCGAAAAAGAAGAAGGCACGGAACCTGAAAACGGATCCGAAGCTGAAATAAGCCTTCGGGTAGAGGATGAAGACGACAGCAATACGGGTTCCATGCCCGAAGATACGGCTTCAAACCAGCAACAGCCCGACTCAGCAGCAGAAAAAGACCAGATGCCTGCAGAGGGAAAAGACCTTTACTCCGAGATTAAAAAACTCAAGGACCAGATCCGGGAGCTTTCCGGCGAATTTGAAACCAAGCTCAAATACGACGAGCACAAAAACAAAATTATAGACGGGCTTCACAGGGAGTTGCAGGAATACCGTGAGGGCCTTATCCAGAAGCATTTTCACTCCATGATCACCGATGCCATCAAGATCATCGATGACATACGGAAATTAAAGGCCCATTACGAAGACGAGCCTCCTACGGAAAATACTTTGCCCAGCCTCCTGAGTTTTCTCGAGGATATCGCCTCAGACATTGAAGAACTTTTTTCCTGGCAGGGGGTTTCTCCTTTCCGATGCGGAGCTGAACACTTTGACAATACCTGCCAGCGTGTTGTCAAAAAAATAGAAACAAAAGACCCGGAAGAAGACAAAAAGGTCGCGGGCAGCATCAGGCCGGGCTATGAATGGGACGGCAAGGTGCTCAGGCCTGAGATGGTTGCCGTTTATGTATACAACAATACATTAACCGAAGAAGGCGGCTCGCACTGATGGATAAAAATATCAAAAGAATCTACGGCATCGATCTGGGCACCACGTACTCATCAATTGCCTACGTGGATGAATACGGCAAGGCTGTAATTATTCCGAATGCTGAAAATGAAAGGGTCACGCCTTCGGTTGTTTTCTTTGACGACAACAACATCGTGGTCGGAGAAGTGGCCAAAGAAAGCGCCAAACTCTACCCGAATGAGGTGGTCAGTTTTATCAAGCGATCCATGGGAGAGCCGAATTTCATCTTTGAATACGGCTCCGAACAATATCGTCCGGAAGAGATATCATCTTATGTATTAAAAAAACTGGCCCAGGATGCACAACAACACCTGGGCGATAAAATAACAGACGTAGTTATTACCTGCCCGGCCTATTTCGGTATAAACGAACGCGAGGCCACCAGAAAGGCCGGAGAAATCGCGGGATTCAACGTGCGCCAGATCATAAACGAACCGACTGCCGCCGCCATCGCTTACGGCTCCCTTGACACATCCAATGAAAAGACTGTGCTGGTATACGATCTGGGCGGAGGAACCTTTGACGTCACCATGATTGATATCCGCAGGGATTCCGTGGAAGTTATCTGCACAGGCGGGGACCACAACCTGGGAGGCAAGGACTGGGACGATCGGATAGTGGGATACCTGGTGGAAAAATTCCAGGAAGAAACCGGTTCTGACGAAGATATCCTCGATGATCCCGATACCTGGCAGGACCTGCAGCTCTCGGCAGAAAAAGCCAAAAAGATTCTCAGCCACAGGCCCAAAACCCCGGTATCGATCACTCACGGGGGCCAGCGCGTGAAATTGATACTTGAAAGGGAAAAATTCGAGGAGCTTACAGAAGATTTACTTGAACGCACCGTGGATTTCACGCGGGAAATGATCCAGTCCGCCCGGGATAAAGAATTTAACGGGTTCGACGAAATTATCCTGGTGGGCGGAGCCACCAGAATGCCGCAGGTGGCCGAAAGGATTGAAAAAGAATTTAACATGACGCCAAAGGTTTTCGATCCTGACGAAGCCGTGGCCAAGGGGGCTGCCATTTACGGCTGGAAGCTGGCCTTAAACGACGACCTGGTCCGACGGATCTCGGAAAAAACCAATAAGAAAATAGAACATCCTGAAAATCTTTCAGAAATGATTGAAAAAAGTGAAATCTCCGCAGAGGATTTCAAGACAGCGGCTCAGGAACTGGCAAATGATACCGGCTACACGCTGCCGTCCGTGGAAAACGCCATGCTGCGGGTCAAAAACGTTACCAGCAAAAGTTTCGGCGTAGTGGCACACAACCCCACAGACGAGGAGATCGTTTTTAACCTGGTAATTCGCAATACAGCCGTCCCGGTCAATGTAGAAAAGAAATTTTTCACAGCCGTTGAAAACCAGAAGACCGTGCTGATAAGGATCATGGAAAGCGAAACCAGCGATATCGAAATCCCGATAGAACAAGCCACGGAAATCAAGACCGCTATTTTGCATCTGCCGCCGAACCTGCCTGCGGATCTGCCCATTGAAATTACATTCGACTTAAATGATGAAGGGCAACTCCATATCACGGCGGTGGAAACTAGCGAGTCGAGACAGGTGCAGGTTGTTGTGGACACCGCCTCGGTAATAAGCGGAGAAGAACTGGAAAAAGCCAAGGAAAGATCACAGAGCCTGGTGGTGCATTGATTCCCCTTTTCTCCCGCAGACAGGAGCACTCCCGCTTAAATAAGCTTTCTGCATTTGGACGGGGACCCCGCTTGAAGGCTCCCGGATACGAGTACTGCATGTGCTCCTGCGAAAATGACTGAATATCGATAAAATTATGGAACGCGAAAATTTTTACCTCCTTCTCGAACTCCCCTGTGATCCGCCGGAGACAGATCCGGATGTAATCGAGAAAGCGATCACAAAAAAGCAGACGGAATGGAGCCGCCTGCGAAATCACCCCACCAAGGGCCTGCATGCCCAGAAATACATAAACATGATCCCGGAAATCCGCCGGGTTATGACAGATGACGCCCTGAGGGCAAAAGAAGCCGAGGCGGCCAGGGAGATCCTGGCAAAAGACAAAGAAAACAAGTATCCTGAAATCGATCGGCATATCGATATACTCATGGGCAAGGGCCACGTTACCCAGGAAGAAAAATCCAAGCTCGCCCGGGTCCACAGTCTTGACGAAAGTGAAATCCAGAACCGGATCAATGCCAGGAAAAACGTCAAATACCACCGTATCGATCAGCAGATAACCCTTCGGATTGCCAAGGGATATCTAACAGAATCGGAAATCGGAAAAATCGCCAAGCGAAATTCCGTCAAGGTGGAAGAAGTCAGAAAACGGGTCAGATGCCCGATCCTCAAAACCGAAAAGGAAGACGAGGTCCCTCAGCCCAGGCAGATCGATCGTTCCATTGAAAAAACCATCCGGGACAACCTGAAACTTCTAAACAAATCATCCCTGTATGATTTTCTCGGTCTGCCGGAAAGCGCAGACCTGAAAAGCATGCAGGATGCGGCCTCCAGAAAGAAAAAGGAGCTGGCATCCAGCGGCAAAAAAGATGCTGTAGCCACCGCGGCCAGCACGCTTGCCGGACACTGCGTCACCATATTTAAATCAGAACAGTCCCGCATAGCCTATGATATAAGCCTTGCCAGAACAAAGCTCTCGGAACTCGACTCAGACATCGACATTGCCGGAATAAACGGCAGGCTCCGGCCCGAATACTTCGAAACCCTGGTAGGCAAAGCCATGGATTTCGGCATGGAAAGATCCGAAGCCGAAAAATATATAAAGGATTACTGCCGCCGGAAAAAATGGACCGTGGAAACGGCTCCGGACAAAAGGCGCAAGTTATTTATCGGTGCAGCTGCAGCAGCCTGCGTTTTAATTGTTGTTGCATCAGCAGGGGCCTATTTTTATATTTCCCACCAACACAGGATGCGGGAAACAGAATTTAACGAGTTAATGCAGCAGGTAAATGAGGAAAGAGACGCGCGGGCCAAAATAACTATGCTTCAGGGCTTTATAGAGAACCACACCTCCGGGGACGGCTACAGCCGCTACATTGACAGGGCCAGAGCCCGCCTTGATGAAATCCGCACAAACATGGCCGAAGAAAATTACAAAAACATGGCAGCTGCTGTGGATAAGCTGGCTGAAAAAGGCAACTTCCGGGAGGCCATAACCGAATGCCGGCAATACCTTCAAAAAGACCCGCCCGGCCGATATGCTAAAAAGGCCGAGTCTATGATCACAGAGTTAGACAGGCAAATCGAAAGCCGGGATTTTGAGGAATTAAAGAATCTTATGATTCAGGGAGCGACTCCCGAAAAAATTGATGCAATCACCTCTTACTTAGAAAAATATCCGGACGGCGCTCACAGGGAAAAAGTTGAAAAGATGCTCTCAGAAATCAGCGGCGAGTATTTCGTATACGTCAAAAACCAACTCGACTCCTGTGAAGCAGATGGCAAGTGGCAGCAATGCGCCAGCCTGTGCGAAAATTACATCAATCGCTATGACAACAGCTATGCAGACAAGCTTAAAATCCGCCTGGAAAAATACCGTGAAAAAATCAAACAAAACAAGATAATGGCCGCACTGCAGCGCAAAGCAAATGATTTTGGAACCGACTATGACTCTGCCATACAGGTTTACGAGGACTACCTGTCAGCATATCCAAAGTCTGAGATAGCCGGGCGGGTTGAAAAAAAAATAAAGGAACTTGAAAAAAAGAAAAAGCAAAAAGCCATAGAAGCCTCCAAAACTCAATTCAGAAAGCTTCTTGAACAAACCGGGCAGAGATACTCAGAAAAAAGCGAAGGTGTTGTGACAGATTCAAAAACAGGCCTGATGTGGCAACTTCTCGATACCACCCTGACCAAGCCCGATGAATGCATAACCTACGAAAAAGCCCGCCAGTATGTAGAGAACCTGTCCGCCGGGGGGTTTAATGACTGGCGTCTCCCGAAGGCGGAGGAACTGGCCGGAATTTATAAGAGCCCTCCCTACTTTCCTGCACTGGAAAATAAATGGTACTGGACAGTGGAAAGCTATTCCAGCTATTCAGACGGGCAGTGGCAAAAAATAGTTGACACGGTAAGCAGCGAGCACAGCACAAATTGGGAAGTAGAACGCAGGGACTCCAGGCAATGCGGTGCGGTCAGGGCCGTAAGAAAATAAAACCTCAATTTAGGTAAAATCCTTACCTGTCAGAGTCCGTATCCCTGATTCAGGCACTGGCAGGCCTGCAAAAATTATTATTGACAACATTTTACGATTTTTTTATGGTCTGTTTTTATTTTAGGGGCTGTAGCTCAGTCGGGAGAGCGCATGACTGGCAGTCATGAGGCCAGGGGTTCGAATCCCCTCAGCTCCACCATAAAAATTTAAAACGGGCATCCGCAAACCATCCGGATGCCCGTTTTTTTTGCAGTAAAACCTGGCTCCGCCCTGCTGCGGGCGCCTGGCAAAAAATGCTTTTGAGTCACGGTCTCCGGCACATATTACAATTGACAAAAGCGCGATTAACAAATAATAATAAATAATTGATAAATCAAACCGCAAAGAACCGGTATTCCAGGTTTATCAATACTTAATTACCAAACATGACAAGAGGTACTGCACATGCTCAGCTCGATGCGCAAAAGCGCCGGTTCGTGGATGATCAAGATTCTTCTGGGACTTATAGTGGTTGCCTTTGTCTTTATGGGCGCCGGCTCATTTTACTCCCGCCGGGGGGCCGAAGTGGCAAGGGTCAACGGAGAGCCCATAAGCGTTAAAGAATACCAGCAAACCTATCACAATATTATACGCAACATGGAACAACGCTTCGGCGGCCAGATAGACCAGGAGATGATCGAAAGCCTTAACATCAGGCAGCAGGCGCTGGACCGGCTGATCGAAAAGCACCTGCTGATCCAGGTTGCGAAAAAAAATAATATCACCGTGCCGGACCAAATTCTTGCCAGCTCAATAACCGGAATTTCTGCCTTTCAAAACCAGGGCCGCTTTGACCCGCAACTCTACAGGCGCGTGCTGAATCGTAACAATCTGTCGCCGGAAAGCTTTGAATCCTTGCAGAAACAGGCCATAATCACTTCCGTTATCAGAAATTCAGTAGGAAACTCCTTACCGGTGTCAGAATCCGAAGCCAGGGCATGGTATGACTGGAAAAACACAAAGGTAAAGATCAACTATGCGCAGTTTGCCGCAAAGGATTTTGAAAATGTCGAGGTGACAAAAAATGAAATTCAGCAGTATTTTGAAAAAAACAGGGAAGACTACAAAACAGAGCCTAAAATAAAGGCCCGCTACGTCCGTTTTACGCCGCAAAATTACCTGAGCAGGGTTGAGGTGTCAGAAGAGGAAATAAAAAACTATTATCAGGCCCACCAGTCTGAATTTACATCCACCGAAACGGTGGAAGCCAGACACATTCTGCTGAAAGTCCCGGAAAATGCCGATAAAAACACCGAAGAACAGGTCCGCAAAAAAGCGCTTGAAATAATGGAGAGGGCCAGGTCGGGCCGCGATTTTTCCGCACTTGCAGAAAAATTTTCAGAGGGGCCGTCGGCCTCGGAGGGAGGATATCTCGGAACCCTGGAGAAAGGCGACGCTGTCAAGCCGTTTTCAGAAAAGGCCTTTTCCATGAAGGCGGGGGAAATCAGCGAGCCCGTGCGCACCAGGTTCGGATGGCACGTCATCAAGGTAGAAAAACACCGGCAGGCTTCAGCAAAACCCCTGGAAAAAGTAAAAGAAAAAATCCGGGAAAAACTGGCGCTCCAAAAAGCTGACAACATTGCCTACGAAGAAGCATATTCAATGTATAACATTTCGTTTGGCGGAGAAGACCTGGTAAAAAACACCAGGGATCTCGATATAGATCTTGAAACAACCGGATTTTTCACTCAAAACCGGGGCCCTTCGGGCATTGAAAACTCCGCGGGCTTTGCCGAAACCGCGTTTTCTATTCCGCTCATGGAAATCAGCGGGGTAAAAAATATAGGAAATTCCTACTTTCTAATCCAGCCCATCGAAAAACAGGAGCCGCATATCCCGGAACTTTCCTCCATAATTGAAAAAGTCCGGGCAGATGCAAGGCGTGAAAAGCAAAAACAGGCAGCGAAAAAGGCGGCCAAAAATTTACTGGAAAAAATTTCGGCAGACGGCAGCCTTACAGAAGCAGCCGGCAAATCCGGCATTGAAACCGGTACAACCGATTTTTTCAAGCGGGGAGAGCCCGTCCCGGATATCGGGCAGAGCCGGCAGATAGCCTCTGCGGCATTTTCGCTTAGCAGCAGCAATCCGGTATCAGACTCGGTAATTGCAAGGGAAGACAGTTTTTACGTAATAGGCCTGCAGGCGCGCAAAGCCCCGAGCGATGAAGGTTTTCAGGCCGAAAAAAAGACGGTCATGGCCAGGCTGGAAGCCCGGAAGCACAGGCAGGCTGTAAACAGATGGCTGACAGCTCTCAGGCAGTCCAGCAATATAGAAATATCAGATCAATTTTCGAATTTGTCCGGATCAGGATAAAATGGGTATTTTCAAAAAGGGGAAGACTCCCCCGCCGCCCCGGCGGCAGCATAACTACCTGGTAAAACGCTGCCCTGAATGCTTCGTGAGCCTGCCCATCGACGCTAAGCGATGTTTTTCCTGCA
>JAGXLE010000189.1 GCA_018334855.1 Desulfobacterales bacterium
TATACTGCAGATGCCGGTTTATCCAGTTTTTCCCGGAACCGGGAAGCTTGTCCAGGTTGATTTCACGAGCGGACAGGTTTACCTGCTGGTAACTGCCCTCAACATCGTATCTGTCCACGTCAACGCCCGTAAAATTGTAATATGGGCGTATGCTCTGGAGCTGTTCATAGACATCCTCGAGCAGATTCCGGTCCCATACCGGGATGTTTTCGATATTAGCGCTTATGGCGCGATTGGTTCTGCTGGGGGGGACTCTTTTTATATCAAATTTTCTGGTTTCCACTTCTGAAAGCTTGTATGCATCAAGGGTAGCCGAAATGCTGTTTTCTATATAGGGTTTTTCTCTGGACAGCTCATTTGGTGTCACCAGATATTTCTGCACGATATCGGGCAGAAAAGCGGTATTTTCGAGTGCGAACACGCCGGCAAATACAATTACCAAAACCCCTGCAGGCACAAGGCCCCTGCGGAAGTTAAGGTAATAGAGCACGCCGATAACCGCCGCCGCCCAAAGAATAACAGAGGCCCATATCAGCAGCAGGGTAACGTTCATCTGGGCAAAGCCGGGTCCGAAAAATAGGGGCATATGCCGGGAGCTGTAAAGCAGGTCGTATCTTTCAAGGAAAAACCCCCAGCCGGCCAGGGCGGCCAGAACCAGGGCAAGAATGTTTAGATGAATCTTTGCCCCTTTTGGCACAGACTTCTCAGAACGGGCCAGCATACGCCGTTCGACCCGGTATAGTAGAACAGATGCCACCACCACTATGGCAACCGCAATCAACAGCCGCTGTTCCAGAAGAATATAGACGGGATATGAAAAAAGATAGAAACCGATGTCATTGCCGAAAGCCGGGTCAGCAATTCCCGCTTCCGGCCCGAACAGGTAAAAAAGAAATCTTTTCCAGTTTTCAAACAGGGGCAGGGCGATAAAAATAGAAAGCACCAGTGAAAGCGGTGCATAGACAGTCATGGAACCGGTGCGGAACATGCGGGCCAGTTCGCGGTGGCGAAGTTTGCGTTTTTTGTCCTTTTTTTCGTCTGAGGAAATCCCGCCTCCGAGAAACCGCGAGGCGATCCAGAAATTGAGAAAAAAAACCAGAAAGAAAAACAGGGTAACCCCTGCAAATACAAGGTATTTATAGAAAAGCCTCAGAAAAAAATAGCCGCTGTAGCCCAGGGAATCAAACCACCAGTAGTCAACCAGAAAATCGAGAAAAAGAAAATAAAAGGCGATATAGCCGCCCCCTAAGATCACGGCGGCTGCAATAATGCCGTATAACCAGCGTTTCCATTTCTTCATCACAGTGCTCCAGCCCGGCATCCATCCCGGATATATTGTTAAAACAAGAAATGAGAGCGATTTTGTCGGTTTCGTAAAAACTCTGTTTTTATGGTTTTTATATATGGCAGTCATTTGCTGCAATGTCAACCAGAGCCGGCCTTAGCGGGGGATGCATTTTTTAAAAAAATGTTTATGGTATGTTTTTGGTCAGGGGCCTAACCCCGAGTTTGAGAAACTTCAAAGGAAATCTTTTTTTGCGCTCTAACTAAATTGTACTTTATTGTCCTGACGGCGGCGTGGAAAAGTGGGTTTCCGAGCGGAAATTGAGGCGCAAAGAGGCTCCTGGAGCGAGGAAACTCCTTTTTCGCGCCGCCGGTCAGCCAAGGCGCTCAGAGATTTCTTTTCCGCAAAAATACCGCCGCGGCGGTGTAAATTGCTTTTTACGAAACTTTACATATAATATATTCATAGCCCGGCAATTAAGAAAAAAAGGGAGCTGAAATTATGGACAAACCCGCAAATCCCATGGAAATATACAAGCTGCTTGACAAGTCCAATTGCCGCAAGTGCAATGAAAAAACCTGCATGGCCTTTGCAGCCGCCGTTTTCAAGGGTCAGAGAAGCCTGTCTGAATGCCCGTACGTGGATCCGGAGACCGTTGCCGCTTTTGAAGAAAGCGGAAAGAAGCAGACCGGGGACGAGGCTCAAATCAACGTGGATGAAACCGTGGAAAAACTTCGGCACCAGGTCAGGCAGACCGACCTGCAGGAGGCTGCCGGGCGGCTGGATGCCGTATATGCCAAAGGCAGAATTACCGTAAAGGTGATGGGAAAGGATTTTTCCGTGGATACGGACGGTCGTGTTTATACGGAAATCCATGTTAACCCGTGGGTCACGGTTCCGGTTTTTGACTATATTGTAAACGCGAAAGGTACTGCACCAACAGGCCAGTGGGCCCCTTTGCGAGAGCTGAAAGGGGGACGTGAGCGCGCCGGCCTTTTTGCGCAGCGCTGCGAAAAACCCTTAAAGCGCATAGCAGATACCTACCCGGATTTTTTCAACGACATGCTCGAGATTTTCAGCGGCAAAAGGGCGGAAAGCGGTTTTGACGCAGATACGGCCGTGGTCCTTCATCCTCTGCCCAAGGCGCCGATCCTGATATGCTACTGGGGACCGGAAGAAGGCATGGAATCGAATCTGCAGGTATTTTTTGATACCTGCGTGGAGGACAACCTTAATATAAATTCCGTTTATACCCTGGGTGCAGGGCTGGTAAACATGTTTGAAAAACTTTCATTAAAGCATGCATCTTAAAACAGGAGGACCGAGATGATAAACACGCGCATTACAGAATTGTTCGGCATTGAAAAACCCATTATTCAGGGCGGTCTCATGTGGATCGCCAGGGCCGAGCTCACTGCCGCCGTGGCCAATGCCGGGGGCATGGGTTTTATGACCGCGCTGACCTTTGCCGATCCGGAAGGCCTTCGCGAAGAAATCCGCAAGTGCCGGCAGATGACAGATAAGCCCTTTGGCGTAAATCTCACGTTTCTGCCCACGCTCACCCCTCCTGATTATGAGGGCTACATCAGGGTATGCATTGAAGAAGGCGTGGGGTTTCTCGAGACGGCCGGAAGAAACCCGGAGCCATACATGGAACAGATAAAGTCCGCGGGTATAAAGGTTCTCCACAAATGCACCTCGGTGCGTCATGCTCAGAAAGCGCAGAAAATAGGCTGCGACGCCATCGGCATAGACGGCTTTGAAGCCGCGGGACATCCCGGAGAAGACGATGTCACCTCCCTGATCCTGGTGCCGCGTACCCGGGACGCCCTGGATCTGCCCCTGGTCGCATCCGGAGGATTTGCCGACGGCCGCGGGCTGGCGGCCGCCCTGGTTATGGGCGCGGATGCTGTAAACATGGGAACCCGGTTTGTGGCAACAAAAGAGGCGCCTGTGCATGATAACATAAAGCAGGCCATGGTGGATCACACGGAGCTCGATACCCGCCTTATCATGCGCACCCTGCGAAATACCGAGCGTGTGCTGCACAATACAATTGCAGACAAGGTGCTTGAAATAGAGGCCAAAGAGGGAGAGACAAAGATCGAGGATATAGTACCCTATGTTTCCGGCAAGGTGGGAAAGGAGATGCTTGATCAGGGCAGCCTGGAAAGGGGCACCCTGGCAGCGGGCCAGTGCATGGGGCTGATCAATGATATACCGTCAGTACAGGAACTTCTCGACAGGATAATGGCCGATGCCGAAGCCGCGATCCGGGAGAGGTACTCCCTGCTTTAAATTAGTGCCCATCCAGAAATGGCTAATTCGCTCAATTTCTGCGTCAGGCTCAAATTTTAATCCTCAAAATACTTTGAGTATTCCTGCGGTTAAAATTTTCGCCTTCCTTGAACTTTAACAAATTATCCGAT
>JAGXLE010000010.1 GCA_018334855.1 Desulfobacterales bacterium
TTTTTCTCAAATTCAATATATAAAGTTGATGGCTTCGTAAAAAGCTGTTTATTCCGCCAGGGCGTTATTTTTGCAGAGAGGAAATCGGTAAGCACCTTGGCTGATCGGCGCCGCGAAAAAGGAGTTTCCTCGCTCCAGGAGCCTCTTTGCGCCTCAATTTCCGCTCGGAAACCCGCTTTTCCGCACCGCCGTCAGGGCAACAAAGTGCAGTTTCGCAAGAGCGCAAAAAAAGGATTTCCCTGGAAGTGTTACCCCCGGGCCGCAGCCCGGGACCGGGCTATAACAGCAACTTTTTCTGAGGTTTTGCAAATGAAAGACGAGGCTGTAAGCATAAACGGTTTTGAATGCCGGATGATATCAAGCCCGGGTAGAGGGCCATGCATTGTGCTGCTGCACGGCTACATGTATACAAGTGATGTTTGGAACGATATAGGCCTGCTCAGGCTGCTTGAACAGAAAAATATTGCTTTCAAAGCCATTGACATGCCTTACGGCCACCAAAGCGAAAGCTTTCCCAGGACCGCGGATCCGGCCAAAAACACCGACATACTCGCAGAGGCGGCAGCCCCCGACGATGTTATCATCGGTGCAAGCCTGGGGGGCTATATAGCTCTTAAGCACTGCGTGTACTCGCCTTGCGGGGGGTTAATGCTTATTGCCCCGGTAATGAGCCTTCAGGAGGAACTTGCCTCTCGCTACGACAAGGTTTGCGCATGTGTATCTATTATCTACGGCGGAAAAGACAACGTGGTAAACCACGAGGAGATCAAGCGGCTGGCCCGGCTATTAAGCACAAAGGTTACCGTTTATGAAAAAGCCCGGCACGCTGCATACATTGATCAGCCGGAACGGTTTAAAAAAGATGTAATTGACTTTTATAATTATACATGCAGGCAGATGTATTCCTGATACGTCTGTTTTACTGAACGCCCTTTTTGAAAAACTCGCCTGTCTCTGTAATTTCATCCGGGGCTTTTGTGTGTTTTTCGGGAACAGTGCCTTCCTTGAAGCACTCGTAAATTACCTTATCTGAAGAGTCTACAGGCAACAGCCCGGTTTTGGCATCTATTTTTGCAAAAACCACGTTGTCAGGCACATCAAAGACCCGTTCCGGCCTGTCTTTGAGTACCTGTTTCATGTAATCGAGCCATATGGGACTTGCCGCCCGCGAACCGGTTTCTTTGCTTCCAAGGGAGCGATCCTTGTCATATCCCACCCAGACGCCGCTGAGATAGCCTGGAGTATAACCCATAAACCATGCATCATTTAAGTTATTGGTGGTGCCTGTTTTGCCGGCCACAGGGCGGTCCAGGGCCTTTACTCTCCAGCCCGTGCCCTCCTGGACCACTTCCTTTAACAAATGGGTGACAATGTAGGCGGTGCTTTTGTCAATAACTTTTTCGGGGTCGGCTTCGTGCTTATATATTACTTCCCCGCTGCGGTCCTCCACCTTTTTAATAAACACCGGTTTAAGACGTTTGCCTTTGTTTGCAAAAACAGAGTATGACCGGGCAAGTTCCAGCAATGACACCCCGGAAGAGCCCAGGGCAAGTGAAAGATTGCGGTCCAGATGGGATTTGATGCCAAGCTTTCTGGCATAATCTATAACATAATCAATCCCTATCTCCCTTAAAATCTTGACCGTTACAATATTTCTGGAATGGATCAGGCCTTCGCGGAAAAGGGTATACCCGTGAAAGGTCTTATCGTAATTTCCGGGTTTCCAGGTAAAATCATTTTCAGTATCTTTAAATACTATCGGCGTGTCGGCTATCACAGTTGCCGGTGTATATCCTTTGTCAAGGGCCGCGGAATAAATAATAGGCTTAAACGCAGATCCCGGCTGCCTGCGGGATTGAATTGCCCGGTTAAATTGGCTTTCGGTAAACTTGCGCCCTCCGACCAGGCTCTTTACATGACCGGTTTCATTTTTCATTCCCACCAGGGCGGCCTGGACTTTCGGCTTCTGTTCCAGTGACAGAAGCCATTGCTCTTTTTCCTTGTTCCAGCTTTCCAGCCTGACCCGAATAACGTCTCCTGTTTCCAGGACATTGCCGGGATTTTTCACAAACGCCCTTCCGTAGGGCACTTCCGGATCTGGTTTTCTTGCCCACCGCATATTTTTCAGCGGTATAACACCAACGGACTTTCCCATCCGAACCGTTGTTTTATCAGCTTTATTGTCAACTTCCACTACCACGCCTCGGGCTATCATGCCCTGATGAATCCCTTTTTTTTCAAGCTCTTTTTGAAGCTTCCGGCTGAAAGGCTCTATGTCCTGTACCGCCAGGTGCTTTATCGGTCCGCGGTATCCCTGTCTTTTATCCAGTGCACGCAGCCCTTTTTCTATGAAATTTCTCGCCGTCTCCTGCATCTCTATATCAACAGTGGTATATACTTTTAGCCCTTCGGTATAAAGCGCCTTCCTTCCAAATCGCTTCTCTATCAGTTTTCGCACATGTGCTGAAAAATAAGGAACCGTGTCAATAAACCAGTTCGGTTGTTTATGAATTTCAAGCTCTTTTCCCATTGCCTCGGAGGCCCGTGCATTTGTTATAAAATTTTCTGTCACCATCCTGTTTAAGACATAAATCTGGCGCTGTTTTGCCTTATCAAAATTTTTGTACGGTGAATACAGGCTCGGCGCCCGAGGCAGGCCGGCCAGCATGGCCGCCTCTGCCAGGGTCAATTCTTCTGCTGATTTACGAAAATAATTCCGGGCTGCCGCCTCTACGCCGTAAGCTCCATGGCCCAAATAAATCTGATTAAGATAAAGATACAGGATTTCTTTTTTTGTAAAGTGCTTGTCTATACGGTATGCCAGAATCGCTTCCCTGATTTTGCGGCTGTAGCTTTGTTTCGGCGTCAGGAAAAAAGATTTGGCAACCTGCTGGGTAATGGTACTTCCTCCCTGAACGATGGTGCCGGCCTTGAAGTTTTTTATAAAAGCCCTTATTATGCTGTAGAAATCAATCCCGTCATGCTCGTAGAAACGTGCGTCTTCTGTTGCCACAAAAGCCTTTACAAGGTGTTCCGTCATTTTTGAAATAGGTATGACGATGCGGCGCTGCTCAAAAAATTCTGCTATCTTGCGCCCGTCATCGGAATAAAACGAGGTGACCACCGGAGGCTGGTAATCTTCCAGTTTTGTAATACTCGGAAGATCCTTGCTGAAATAATAATACAGGCCGGCAAAAGCCAGGAGCCCGACAACCGCTCCTGCAACTGCAAGGCCCAATATCCACTTTAAAGCGGCAAGCACCCATCTGCCCAAACGCGACATAGAAACATCTGCTCCATTTTCAGATAAAAGTCTTTATTATATACCATTTTCCGAAACATAAAACAAGGAGCCAAAGCATTTATGCCAATATTGCCGGCGGTAAGTTCCGGAAAAATGATTATACAATTTCATATTGATATTTTGTTAATAACGGAATAGTTTTAAACAGGTTTTTACCCTGTATGGAAAACTGCCTGTTTGTTAACCTTTTTTCAAGGCACCTGTAAAAATCTTTGTCTGTTAATTTATATTTTAAATTAAATATGTTATATAATTATTACAGTTATTGACAACCCTTAATCATTATTATTTATTTTTTTAAATATTATTAAAGGAAAGATTATGAGGATTATAATTCAGAAAAGCGATCTTTCGGATGTATTATCGCAGATTCAGGGTTTGACAGGCAGAAAGACAAGCCTGGCCATAACTGAAAATGTATTAATACAAACAGGAGACAGCGGGATCCATATTACAGCCACTGATCTTGAAACGGGATTTGAGGGTTTTTTCCCGGCGGAAGTGGAGACAGACGGGGCTATTGCCATAAATTCGCGCAAATTTTATGAAATCGTTAAAAATTTTCCCACCGAAGCAATCCGGGTTTCCGAACTGGAAAACAATTGGATAGAAATTTCTTCAGATACAGTGCAATATCATATTGTGGGAATGGATCCTGATGAGTTTCCGGATACTCCCGGGGTTGAGGATGTTGAATTTTTTGAAATGGAATCGCCCGAATTAAAGAAGATGATAGATAAAACAGTGGCTGTAGGCGTGGCCGGAGATGAAAAAAGAGCCCACATGATCGGGGTAAACCTGGAGAGGATTGAAAATGATTCCGGCAAGCTGCTCAGGATGGTTTCCACAGACATCAAGAGACTTGTAAAAGTTGATTATATTTTTGACCCGGATTCAGGATTTAATGAGGGGCCAGGCGTTATTGTTCCAAAGAAGGGCTTAAATGAGGTAAACAGGTTTCTGCCCTCTGAGGGTAGGGTACAGGCGGGGGTAAAGGATAATTATTTTATCCTGAAAAAAGAAAATAAAAAAGTTATTGTAAAGCTTTTAAACGGAGAGTTTCCCGCTTACAATGAATTGCTGATACCTGATCCGGAATTTGATATAGTTTTTGATCGTGATCTTTTTCTGATGATGCTTAAAAGAATGTCAATTCTGACCTCGGAAGAATACAGGGGGGTTATATTCCATTTTGAAAACAACGAGCTGACAATGCGTACAGTAAATGCCTCATTGGGCGAATCCCGTGAGACCATGAGGATAGAATATGACAGGGAACCCCAGGAAATAGCGTTTAATCCGCGATATTTTATTGATGCCGTTAATTTTACCAATACCGACAAGGTGCTGCTCAACATCAAAAACGAGGACAATCCCTGTATTGTTCGAGCGGAAAACGATTTGAGCTATTTAAACATTATAATGCCGATGAAAATTTGATGGTTTGGTAAAAAGTCCAAAACTTTTTATTTTGCCATCTCAAAATTGATTTTTTACGAGGCTGTCAGGATATTATGGAAAACAACTATACCTACGACCAGAACAGTATCAATGTTTTAAAGGGCCTGGAGGCGGTTCGCAAACGCCCCTCCATGTATATCGGAAACGTGGATTTTGCCGGCCTTCATCATCTTATCTACGAAATAGTGGATAACAGTATTGATGAAGCCATGGCGGGCCACTGCGACACCATCCGGGTGACAATACACACTGATAAAAGCGTCAGCGTGGACGACAACGGCAGGGGTATTCCCGTGGGTATACACCAGGAGGAAAACATTCCGGCCCTTGAAGTTGTTCTTACCAGGCTGCATGCAGGGGGCAAGTTTGATCACAATTCATACAAGGTCTCAGGCGGTCTGCACGGGGTGGGGATTTCCGTGGTAAACGCCCTGGCCTCTTTTCTGGAAGTCTGGGTATATAATGAAGGCAAAATCTATTACCAGAGCTATTCCAGAGGGGATAAAACCTGCGAGCTTCAGGTTATCGGGGAAACTCAAAAACAGGGCACCCTGTTAAGGTTTAAACCTGATACCGATATTCTGACCACTGACGAATTCGATTATGATACATTAAACCGCCGCCTGAGGGAGCTGGCTTTCCTAAACAAGGGAATAAGGATTATACTCGAAGATGAGCGCACAGACCAGAAAGAAGAATTCTGTTACGAGGGCGGGCTGGCTGAATTTGTCCAGTATTTAAACCGGCATCACACCGCCGTCCATGAACCCATTCTTATCGAGGGCGAAAAAAACGACATCCAGGCGGAAATAGCGATTCAGTATAATGATACATATAATGAAAAACTTTTTTCTTTTGCCAATAATATAAATACCGCCGAAGGAGGATTTCACCTTATCGGGTTTAAGACGGGCCTGACAAGGACGCTTAATCAGTATGCCGCATCCTCGGATGCGATGAAAAAAATGAAATCCCGGATAACGGGCGATGACGTGCGCGAAGGCCTGGCGGCAATCGTTAGCATCCGCATAATGTCGCCGCAGTTCGAAGGCCAGACAAAGACCAAGCTGGGCAACAGCGAGGTAAAAGGTGTTGTCGAATCATTGATCAATGAGAAGTTAAGCGTATTTCTCGAGGAAAACCCCCAGGTGGCCAAAAAGGTCATTGGCAAGGCGGTTGATGCCGCCCGGGCCCGTGATGCCGCAAAGCGTGCCAGAGATCTTGCCAGAAGCAAGGGATCTATGGCCGATTCCACTCTTCCCGGCAAACTTGCCGACTGCCAGGAGTCCAGCCCTGAAAAAAGGGAGCTTTTTATTGTTGAGGGAGATTCGGCCGGAGGATCTGCCAAACAGGGAAGAGACCGCAGAACCCAGGCGATTCTGCCGCTCAAGGGCAAGATTTTAAACGTGGAAAAAGCCAGATTTGACAAGCTGCTTCGAAGCGAAGAGATAAAGAACATGATTACCGCCCTGGGCACGGGTATAGGAAGCGAGGAATACGACATAAGCCGAATAAAGTATCACAAGATAATTATCATGACAGACGCGGATGTGGACGGATCCCATATCCGTACCCTGCTGCTTACATTTTTTTACCGGCAGATGCCCGAGATAATTGAAAACGGTTATCTATACATAGCCCAGCCGCCGCTTTTCAAGCTGGCCAGGGGTAAAAACGAGATTTATTTAAAAGATGAAAAGGAATACACCGAGCATATCCTGAAACGGGCATGCGACGAAAAATACATAAAAACTCGCGGCAGCGGGGCAGAAGATGCTGTTTTGACGGGTCATCAGTTTTATCTGTTTGTAACCGACATGGCCGAATACCTCTCTGTTCTGGGCCGCTTGCAGCGCCACGGGGTTTATCCTGAATTAATTGAACTGATGATAAAAGCAGGAGTGGAGGATAAAAGCTATCTGCAGGATCTTGAAAAAGTCGGCCAACTGCGGATAGCTCTTGCGGAAAAAGGCTTTACTTCCGGCGAGCCGGCCTGGAACGAGGAAAGAAACGTTTATGAATTAATGGTATATCCCAGGCAGGCCGACGAGCTCGAAGAGATGTTTAAGGACCTTTCAGAGAAAAAACAGATTACAGTCAAGCTCGGCCGCGGCCTGGTCCATTCCAGAAACTACCAGAAGGCCCTGGTGCTGTATAAAAATATAGCGCCCTATGATGCAGATCGGTTCGAAGTTTATACCGTGGAAAAGGAAAAAGAGGAACCGGTTGTGGTGGAAAGCAAGGAAATGCTTGTCAGCCACCTGATGGAGGAAGGCAAAAAAGGGCTCTCAATTCAGCGCTACAAGGGCTTGGGTGAGATGAACCCGGACCAGCTCTGGACAACCACTATGAGCCCGGAAACCCGGACCCTGCTACAGGTAAGGGTTGAAAATATTGTTGATACAGACGATATTTTTACAATACTGATGGGAGACGAGGTGGAGCCCAGGAGAAATTTCATACAAAACAATGCTCTTGAAGTGAGCATGCTCGATATTTAGTGCCCATCCAGAAATTGGGCAAATTAGCCATTTCTGGATAGGCACTGTTTTATATCAACCCGGAAAGGGTATCATTTCCGGATCGAAACGATCTATGTCCATCCATTACCGTCTGAAGCCGCGCTTGCGATCACCACCCCGCCTGCCCTTTTTTCCTCCAGGATCAGCGGGGTTGACTTTCATGCTCCTTCCGTCCACGGCTTTTCCGTTTAAAGCCTTGATAGCTTGGTCTGCTTCAGAATTGCTGGGCATTTCCACGAAACCAAACCCCTTGGAACGTCCTGTATAACGATCCGCTATAATTTTGGCACTTTCAACCTCGCCGAATTCGGTAAAAATATCTTTTAAACCATCTTCGGATACATTGTATGACAAGTTGCCGACATAGATATTCATATGAAATCCTTTCGGTTATATGTGCTATTAATGGATGTGAACGCATCGGCTGCCCGGTCAACAGCACAAAAACCGGGAACCGATGTCCGGCAGGGTAAAACCGAAGATGAATTAAAGGCTTGAGCAAATTTTAATCGAGATTTTTACTATAACCGGGATTTGGCTTATATGCAAAGAAATATTACATAAGCGTCATCAAAGAACGCCATCTGTCTGTTTCTGTTTCAGTGGAAAGCCCTTTTTGATCGAGGATGGAGATGATTTTTTCATCGTTGAACCTGAGAAACGGATCAACGTTTTTTTCATCTGCAAGACTGGCACATACATTGGAAGGGTTGTAGTTTTCAAGGTAGGTGTCGATATGGGGGTTGTCGGGTTCAAGCTGACGTGCAAATTCCATGTATTCTTCCACGTAATCGTGGCCGGCATACACTATGGTCGAATCAGGCAGTTCAAGCAGGGTTTTGATGGAGTTAAAAAAAGTATCGATGTCTCCTGTGAAACATTTGCCCACCTTGCCGTTAAACAGCGTGTCACCGGATACAAGCACGGGTGGGCAGTAAAAACACACTGAATCGCGGGTATGTCCCGGGGTATGAAAAACTTCGATATTCTCCCCGTCAAGCTCTATGACCCGTTGTTTTAAAAGGGAGTTGAAATCCAGAAACTGTGCCCTGCTATTTTCAAGCAGATCCCGGTTTCCTGTTGTATGATCAGGATGGCTGTGGGTGTTTGTGACGTATTTGAGTTCAAGGCCTTGTGCATTTATAAAATCGAGCATACCGGAAACATCGCCGCCGTCTACGGCCAGGGCGCTTTTTTCGCCGTATAAAAGGTATCCCAGATTGTCAGCCCCGTAACGGAATTGTTTTATATTCATTTTCCGCCCACCTTTTTGTGCAGTTCTCTTTTTACCGCCCTGCCCATGGTTTTTAAGGAATAAGGTTTTTTGATGAACTCTTCGGCTCCAAGCTGCCGGACTTCCCTGACGCGGTAAGATTCCGAAAAGCCGCTTACAATTACCGCTTTCTGCCCGGGGTTGATTTTTAAAATCTCCTGGTAGGTTTCAAGTCCGTCCATGCCAGGCTCCATGATCATATCGAGTATTACCAGGTCAGCCCCTTTTTCCCTGAGATATTGCAGGGCCTCCTTGCCGCCGGCAACCGCGTCCACGTGGTATCCCAGGGATGCCAGTAGGGTATAGGCGATTTCGCGCTGTTCCCTGACATCATCGACAACCAGGATCGATTCCCCGCTTCCCTTCAGGTCTTCTTCTGCTTCAGGAGGCTGTTCAGGCTCTGCTTCCCGGCGGTCTGCCGGAAAATAAAGCGTTATGGCAGTGCCACTGTTTTGCTCGCTTTTGATGTCAATATAGCCGTCGTGGTCTTTTACGGTGCCCCATACCACCGACATACCAAGGCCGGTGCCGCTTCTGCCCATTTTCTTTTTGGTATAAAAAGGCTCAAAAACCCTTTCCATGTCCCGGGAAGAAATCCCTGCGCCGGTATCGGAAATCTTTATTTTTATGTATTTTCCTGCCGGTATGGTTTCATATCCGGTTATCGGGTTGTCAAGAAAAACATTTTCCGTGATTATCTCCACGTTTCCTTTATTCTCGATTGCCTCCACGGCATTGGAAATAAGGTTCATGATCGTCTTGGATAAATGGACCGGCGAGCCCGTAAGATTTAACAGGTCCTTATCAAGCCTGGTGGTCACCTCCACTTCCGGGTGATAGGATTTTATCTTAGAATATTCGGGGCTGTTTAAAAATTCGGTAATAATCCGGTTAATATCCACGGTCATTTTGGCCGGAACACCCCTTCTGGCCAGTGTAAGCAGATCCTGTACAATGGCCACGGCCTTGTTTCCCGATTCACGCATGGTCAGAATCGGCCTTCGCAGAGGACTGCCCTCTGAAAGCTGGGGAAGGATAAGGTCGGGGTATGTAACTATTGCAGATAAAACATTATTCAGATCATGGGCCACGCCCCCTGCCAGCGTGCCGACCGCCTCCATTTTTTTGGCCCGCTGCAGCTGGGCTTCAAGCTTTTTTTCCTGTGTCACATCCCTTAGTATAACAAGGGTGGTGTGATGGGAATTCTGGCTGGAAACAGGAACTATTTTAATGGTAATCTGCTTTGAGTCTATTTCCACGAGTTCGTCGAGCTCGGTTTCTTTGCCGGTGCTTTTGGCTTCTGCGATCCTGCCGAGAATAAGTGCCTGATCAGAAGATTTAAAAAGCCCGGTAAAATCTGCCGACAGAATCTGTTCTTCCGGCTTGCCCAGTATGGAAAGGGCCGCCGGATTGGCAAAGACAATGGTTGATTGTTCCACGAGTTCAACCAGCCCTTCAGACATGTTATTTAAGGTGAGTTCATAGTGTTTTTTGGAAGCAAGCAGTTCCTTGGTAATTTCCCTTTCAAACAGGTCTTCGCCGCCGAATACATGTCCCTTTATTTTTTCTTCCTCTCCCTGCTCTATGTGGTTTATTACAGAAGAAACATAGGCCGAGAGCTTGTCAAAGGGGCCCTTGGCAATAAATACATCCGCATTGCAGACATCAAAAGAGGCTCCCTTTTCCGCCATAATAGCAGAAAGCACAACAATGAAGCATTTTTCAAGTTCCGGACGGCTTCTGATAATCTGGCACAGTTTTTCTCCGTTGATGTTTGGCATTACAAGATCGAGAAAAATAACATCGGGCACAGAATTCTCCAGTATCTCCAGGGCAGACAGACCATCGAGAGCCGTGAATACCTCGCAGCCCTTCTTTTCAAGAAGATCTGACATGAATTTGAGCATCATGGGGTGATTATCGACTACCAGTATTTTTTCCATACCGTAATCCTGCAGTGTTTGTGGTCATCCTTTTAAGGTGTCCGGCTTTAAAGGTATCCGGCAAGACGCTCTATTTCATATAACACTTTTTCAATTAAAGATTCAATATCTATATCTTCCAGGTTTTTAATTGCCGCCTGGAGTTTTTCTCCGTGTGCGGCAATTTCGTTTAACCCGAGATTTACGGCAGCCCCCTTGAAAGAATGAACGAGTTGCGAGGCCCTTTCTAAATTATTTTCGCTTAGCGCTTCTCTTAGCTGGCCGATCTCCTCTCTTGTGCTGCTGACAAACAGTGCCAGCAGCTCCCGGAACTCTTCGGGTTCAAGGTTCAGGCGGTCGGCAAGTTCTTTTATTTCGGTATTCTGCATGCGGCTCTCTTTAAGTTAGTATCTAATTGTCGCTCCCTGCTTACGGCTCCTGTATTTTTTTACCCTCAATATGTTTCGGCAGTATAGCCTGCGGAGTTAAATTTTCTTGACAACACAGCGCCTTTTGAATATAGTTAGCACCTTTGATTTTCATAATTTATTAAAATTTAATATAAATCATTTTTTACTTATGGCAAAAAAAACCCGGAATGAGTTTATCGCCTCCCGCAGGGACAGATGGATAGGAAAATGGCTCGACGCCCTTATGAACACCTATCCGAATGAATCTGCCAGATTTTTCAAAGATACCGCGGATCCGTTTGCAAATCCTGTGGGTGCGGTTATGAGAAAAGGGATCACCGAGCTTTTCGAAGTGGTGACGGCTGAATCTTACGATCCGCAGGCTGCCTATACAGCCCTTGAGCCCGTGATCCGGGTGAGGGCAATCCAGGAATTTTCACCGTCTGCGGCCCTGGGTTTTATAACGGAAATAAAGGATATTATAGACCGCGATACTGCCGAAGCCGGTGCAGGTCAAGCCAGCCGGCAGGATCTGGGTCTGATTGCCGCCAATGCGGACAGGGCTCTGCTGACGGCTTTTGATATTTATGTGGACTGCAAAAAGCATGTATATAACCTGCGCGCCAGGCAGGCCCGTGACAGTGTAAGGCAGTTGCTTATAAAGAAAGAGCTGATAAGCGAGTTGCCGGATGTTGATCCGGAGCTTACAAAATAAACAAACAAGGTTAACCGGCAGACCGGCAAGCTGCGGGCAGGCTTTAAATGAGCTCTTCGCCCTTTGCGGCCGGGCAAAGCGAGGTGGTGGTCAATGAACGTAGCGTATTTGTATTCCCTCATTGCAGTCGTGGTTCTCGGACTGATCGCGTATGCGGGTGTGGAAGCGGCGGGACTCGACGTGTTTTTCGGCGTTGTGATACCTTATCTCGCCCTTATTGTCTTTCTAATAGGGTTTGCAAACAAGATCCTGGACTGGACAAAATCCGCGGTTCCGTTCAAAATTCCTACAACTTTCGGTCAGCAGAAAAGCCTTGACTGGATCAAGCACAACAAGTTTGACAGTCCGTATACCACGCCGCAGGTAGTGGTCAGGATGATCCTGGAAATCCTGCTGTTTAGGTCCCTGTTTAAAAACAGCCGGGTCGGCTTCGGAAAAGGTCAGCGCATTGCCTACAAATGGGTGATCTGGCTTTGGCTCTTTGCGCTTATGTTTCATTATTCCTTTTTTGTGGTGGTTCTCCGGCACCTGCGGTTTTTTGCCGAACCGGTCCCGTTTTTCGTAAGCTTTCTGGAAAAGATAGACGGCATGCTCCAGATCCTGCTGCCTCATCTGTTTATTTCCGGAGTGATGCTGCTGGCCGGGGCCCTGCTGCTGCTTCTGCGCCGGGTGTTTCTGCCCAAACTCGTATATATTTCCAGGCCGGCCGATTATTTTCCTTTGTTTTTAATAATCGGCATTGCGGTTACCGGCCTGATGATGCGCTATCTCGACAAGGTCGACGTGGTCCGGGTCAAGGAGCTGACCATGGGCTTGGCCACCCTTCAGCCGGGCATCCCGGAGGGCGGCATCAACGGACTGTTTTACGTACACCTGTTTTTTGTCTCCATCCTGGTGGCATATATTCCGTTTTCCAAGATCATGCACATGGGAGGGGTGTTTTTGAGTCCGACCCGGAACCAGGCCAACAACACCCGGGCCAAACGCCATGTCAACCCCTGGAATTATCCGGTCAAGACCCATACGTATGAAGAGTATGAAGACGAATTCAGAGATAAAATGAAAGAGGCTGGCATTCCAGTTGAAAAGGAGTAGCTATGGCAGAAACGCCGAAACCAGAAGAACTGTTTCAAAATATTGACCATACCATGCCAGACGAGGCGTGGGAGGATGTTGCACCGGATCTGTCCCAGGGCCGGTTTCCCTACCCGACCAAGCCCAAGAACCTGGAATATCTGGACATGCCCACTCCGACAAAAGAGGAGTGGTCCCCGGCAGACGAAGAGTGGCCGATTCCCGATAACTGGCAGGAAATTATTCACGAGGGGTTCAAGGACCGGCTGGAAAAGTACCGCTCCTTAAAAATCTTCATGGACGTCTGCGTGCGATGCGGTGCGTGTGCCGACAAGTGCCACTTTTTTATCGGCACAGGAGATCCCAAAAACATGCCTGTGCTGCGCGCCGAATTGCTGCGCTCGGTTTACCGCAAGGACTTTACTACTGCCGGAAAAATCCTGGGAAGGATCAACGGCGGGCGCCCCCTGACAAAACAGGTGCTGAAGGAATGGTTCTCCTATTTTTATCAGTGCACGGAATGCCGGAGGTGTTCGGTTTATTGTCCCTACGGCATTGATACCGCAGAGATTACCATGATGGGCCGGGAGCTGCTTTCCCTGCTGGGGCTTAACATTAACTGGATCCTGGAGCCGGTGGCAAACTGTTTTAAAACCGGCAACCACCTTGGAATACAGCCCCATGCCTTAAAGGAAATGATCGAGTTTTTCTGCGATGATATCGAGGAGATTACAGGGGTCAAGATAGAGCCGACGTTTAACCGCAAAGGGGCCGAAATCCTTTTTATTACACCTTCAGGGGATTATTTTGCAGATCCGGGTACCTATACGATGATGGGCTACCTGCTGCTGTTTGAACATCTGGGGCTTGACTACACCCTTTCCACCTATGCCTCTGAAGGCGGGAACTTCGGCCTGTTTACTTCCTCGGAAGCCATGAAGCGCCTTAACGCCAAGATGTTTGCCGAAGCAAAGCGCCTTGGAGTAAAGTGGATACTCGGCGGGGAGTGCGGCCACATGTGGCGCGTGATTCACCAGTACATGAATACCATGAACGGGCCCCCGGAGTTTGGTGAAACACCGAAATCTCCGATCACGGGAACGGTATTTGAAAACGCGGCTTCCACAAAGATGGTCCACATTACCGAGTTTACCGCTGACCTGCTCCGGCACAACAAGCTCAAGCTTGATCCGTCCAGAAACGACAACAAGGTGGTCACCTATCACGATTCGTGC
>JAGXLE010000190.1 GCA_018334855.1 Desulfobacterales bacterium
GGGAGAGGCAATGTCGGCTTGAGATCCGGGCTGCCGTTGAATATGGGGCTGCCTGAATCTGTCATGCTGCCGGAAAAAATCATCCAGTTGCTTGCGGCAAACTCCGGAAGTCCGAAGAAAAGGGCACCCTCACCCCTTGCTGTATTGGCAGACAGGGCGCGCATCGCTTCGTCCGGATCCTGCTTTGGCGGCGCCAGATCCTCGCCGGTCAACGTGGGGGCGAAATCCGGGTATTCCGGGAGCAGTGCGGAAAGAACTTCACGTCCCGCCTTTCGGCCCAAATGGTGCATCGCCAGGTCGATTCGTTTTGAGCGGGTGAGACTGTAGGACATGAGCAAAACCGTGGTCACGCAGTCCTCGGGTTCCCACGATTTGGGCCGAGCCCCGAGAAATATGTACTCCCGGGGCAGGCTGGGCATATTTTCGATATATGTATTGATCCCGGCCGTATAGGCCTCCACTGCACCCCTGGTTTCCTTTGACATGGCCTTCCACCTTTTTTCGGCCATGCGGTAGAATCCTACAGTTTTCAGGAATCGGTCCTTATCCAAAGTCGCCTCACCAAACAGCGTGGACAGCTCCCCTCTTCCTGCCAGGCGCGTGGTGTCCATCTGGAACAGGCGTTCCCTCGCCGTTATATAGCCCTGGGCAAAAAACAGGTCGGCTTCATTCTCCGCAATAATATGGGGGACCCCGTATTTATCAGTTTTCACCTCCACCGGGGAAGACAGCCCCGAGACCCCCAGGCTTCCGGAATACTCTGGTACAGCGGAGCGAAAGAAAACCCGGAATGATACAAAGCCGCCCACAACAAGCAGCAATAAAACAAAAATTCCCGCTTTCAATATTTTCATTTTCCGTACCTGCCCTCATGTAAATCGTGTTCATCCAAAAAGTTGTCATTGAGTTGAAAAATTGTGGCGATAGAACGGCTATGAATGAGGATTCTGGGGCACTGCGGAATAGCAGAATCAAGCTACAGGCTCCAGAAGCACCCGCAATACAACATTCCATGGCAAGGATTGTGCAGATTCGGCGGAAGGGAGCACTTGAGAATCCCGTTGCAAGTTATGTTGGTTTATAGGTTGGTTGCTGCAAAAATGATATCTGTGATCCCCACTCAAAACAAGCGGCGAGTGCCAAATGTGATCGTAACTAAGCCAGGCCAGCAATGCTGTCGAGGATGGCATCCATTGTTTCTTTATGCGGATTTGATTTTTTTAAGAAACCCATTTAGCTGAATCACATGCCGGCGCTCTTCTTCAATGATCGCATCCACCTTGTCCTGCCCCAATTTTGGCGGCACCAGATCTTTGACACCCAGATAAAACAAAATCGATTCCTTTTCAAGTCCGATGGCTATTTTGAGAATCTCTTCCATTGTTTCACTGCCGGAAAGTGCTTCCGCGGCCGAAGGGGCGCCTTCTCCGCCGTGGGTATCCGCCATGGCCGCCAGGTACATTTCTACTTCCCCTTCAGGGTCAAAGACCTGCTGGGCTTTTTCCGCTTCCGCCAGATTGCCGCTCATTTTTGTAAACGTTGACTTATGCGTATCTTCCATGGCCGCCAGTTTTTCAAGAAATTTTTTATTTTTGGGATCCGTCTGCAGTTCTGCGGCTCTTTTGTAAAATTTTGCCCCGTTTTCCTCAATTCTGATTGCCACCTTGAAAACTTCTGCCGAATTAAAATTGTACATCATTATTCATTTTCCTTCTGCCTGAATTTTTTTGACGGTTCCACAAAATCCAATATATACGTTTTAAAAAATAAAACAAATCCGGGCTGCTGGCTGGCGCCGCTGTTTCAAATAAGTTATATTAGTCGGTTGTGCAGACAAGATCGCAGTAAAAAGATGGCACAGATACCCGCCTGCATTTCATCTGTCCGAAGCTAAATTGCGCGGCTGTCATAGGCCCAGTTGAGCAGCGCCTGGCGCTGCCGGGGACGGCAATGGAGATCCCCCGGCCGGCAGTGTTTTTGAATTTGGGCGATATGGCGGGTCATGGCCTTCCAGCGGTTGATCTGGCGCCGGTCATCCGGGCACCGGCGTCCCCGGTAATAACGGCAGTACCACTGAAACCATCCCCGGGGATCTTCGTGGTAAATCCAGCCCTTTTCCCGCCAGACCGACAGTGGCTGAGAAGCGTTGATTCCGAAAAAGTTCATTTCAGGGTCGTGTCGCTCCGGGCAGAGCCGGGCTTGGGCAAACCAGCTTACCGGAAATTCATTGGCACAGTCGGTCATATATTTCCCCCCGAAAATCCCCAGCCGCAGCATCTGCCGGGGAGTAAGCTCAGGCTTGAATTCAGGCGTGAAATTCCGGCCAGCCGGCTCGGTAAGATAATACACGTAATTCTGCTGCATATTGTCGTTGACCACAACTTTTATATGTTTCATGGAAAGAAACCTTAAAAATGAAAACGCCAACACCCGTCGGGTGGTTTCATGAATAATAACGATACGCCTGCCCATTTGCAACCAGTTACAAATTTCGTTTTACCGATAACGATTTGTCGCACGAGATTTTTGAGCGCCTCAATCAGAGCCTGAATATTAAATGTGCGCTTTACTGTTTTAATCTGCAATATATAGTTGCAACCGTCTGGAGCATGTTTACAATTATGCTTAATGCAATAAACTGCCGGATAAAAAGTCAAAAGCATGATTAGTCCTCCAATGAAAAAAAATTGGAGGAAAGTCTTGACAGGCCGTCGAAAACATTGCGTTAAATGGCCGGTCATCTTGAAATCTTTTTACAGGACAGTGCAGCATGGAATTAAAAAGGTAGGAAAAAGCGGCAATGGCTCAACTTTTTTGTCTGAACACATTCAAAGGGAAAAGGAGGAACCCCATGAAAATTCACCTCAAGTGTTTTGCCACCCTGGCCGAAGGAGATGTCTGTGATTTTCGCGACAGCGTTCAGAACGAAATCAGCGAAGGCGAAACGGTCAATGCCTTTGTTGAACGGCTCGGGCTGCCCAAAAAAGATATCAAGATCATCTTTGTCAACAACAAGGTGGCCGGCTTCGACACGGTCCTTAAGGACGGTGACCAGGTAGCCCTCTCACCGCCTGTGGGGGGAATGTAAGGCTTATAAATAGACTTCAGACCGGTAAATGTTTGTTTTGAAAACAATGCACTTATCGACCTGAACACTATTCTCCCTAAGGCCCGTTTTTTTGAGCAAGCCATCCCAAAAGGCGATATGATGACGAAAAAACCAGGTGGAAAGAATACTTTGCCGCCCGCCAACCCTTTTGATGAGACCCTGTGCGCATTTGCTGCGGATATGAAAACCGCAGGATTGATGTGGGCGCCTAAAGATGGTGATTATGTGTGGGATAGCGGAAAAGTAATTGGCTACCCATCTCCGTTTCCTCACCGGATTTATTTCATCCTCAACATCAAACGGTTTTTAGATATTTTTCAGATAATTAAACAGGAGTTTCAGAGATGAACGCTTCAGAAACTCCAAATCCTTTTATTGACGGGTATTTTCGGAGTTTGCCCCCGTAAGACCCCTCTTGATTCATCATAACCATATCCAGAAAAACACATTTTTTCAACTTTTCGTGCATTTTTTACTTGACATGTAAGACCCTACAATATATGGTGGAAGCATGGCACACTTCCACATTAAAAAGAAAAAGGGAAGACCCTACCTCTACGTACGGGAAATCGCCAGGGTCAACGGCAAGCCCAAGG
>JAGXLE010000191.1 GCA_018334855.1 Desulfobacterales bacterium
AAAGGAGACCGGATAGGGGTGCTGGGCCAAAACAGTACCGAGTATTTTCTGCTCTACGGCGCCGCTGCGGCGGCCGGGGCAATTATGCTGCCGGTGAACTGGCGGTTGAGCGCAGAGGAAATCTGCTACAATTTAAATGACTGCTCCCCGAAGCTTTTGTTTGCAGATGAGCAGTTCCAGGATATGATCAGGGAGCGCCTCTCTGAACTGCCCTCGCTTACAAGATGTTACAACTTAAAAAACGACGGCGGCGGCTTTGGATCGTATGCATCGCTGCTGGAATCCGGAGATACCTTTCTGCCGGATGAGGCGGGAGGAGACGACGGTTTTGTAATCATACATACGGCGGCGGTGGAAGGCAGCCCGCGGGGTGCGCTTTTAAGCCACGCAAACGTTTTGTGCGCAGGGCTGCACCTGGATTATTATTTTGGGCTTTCTGAAAAAGATGCTCATTTAAGCCTTCTGCCCCTGTTTCACGTTGCAGGTTTTTTTATGGCAGTCGGCGCTTTTCAGGCAGGAGCCTTAAACGTTAACATCAGTAAATTTGAGGCTGGCAAAGCCATTTATCTGATCGAAAAATTCGACGTGTCCCTGATTTTTGACTTTCCGCCGATCCTTTCCTCTCTTCTGGATGCGGCTGAAAAAGAAAAAAAGTCTCTTTCCTCCCTCAGGTCGGTTGTGGGCCTGGGCACACCGGAAGATATCGACCGGTACCAGAAAATGACCGGCGGAACCTATTACTGCATGTACGGGCAGACCGAAACTGCAATGCTTGCCACCATAGGCCGCTACAACGATGCCCCGGGATCTGCCGGCAGACCTGTTGTTCTTGCCGATGTGCGTACGGTAGACGGGGCTGGCAATCCCCTGCCTGCAGGAGAAGCCGGAGAAATCGTCATGAAGGGTCCCCTGGTGTTTCAGGGGTACTGGAACCTGCCCGAGGAAAATGCACGTACATTCCGCAACGGATGTCACCACACCGGTGATATGGGCCGGTTTGATGAAAACGGGTTTTTGTTTTATGTCGGCAGGATGCCGGAAAAAGAGTTGATCAAGCCCGGCGGGGAAAACGTATATCCTGCAGAGGTTGAAAAGGTGATCCTGGAGCATCCGGCGGTTGAAAATACCGTTGTTTTCGGCGTGTCCGATCCAAAATGGAAAGAGGGGATAAAGGCTGTATGCAGGCTTAAAAAGGGGGCAAAGCTGGAAGCCGAAGAACTTATCGCCTTTGTCGGCGAGCGCATAGCACGGTATAAAAAGCCGCATTACGTGGAAATGGTAAATGATTTTCCCTTAACTCAGGATGGCCTGCCTGACAGGGAAAAAATCAAGGCTCTCTACGGGCAACAGCAATAATATAATGCTTTAAAACCGCAGCGCGTATTCTTTTTTTTTTATGCCTTTCCGGTTTTGTTTCCCTGGTCGTCTTCACTGTCAAAAGGCATGTATATCTCGAGTTCGCCGCTGTAGCCGTGCTTGACTTTGCAGTTCGGATAATGCTTTTCAAAAACCCTTATCATTGCTTTGTTTTCGCTCAGCACCGTGGCGGTAAAAGCCTTGTATTTGTTTTCTTTTGCTATTTTTTCCAGCAGATCGAGCATGTAGCTTCCAAGCCCCATGCCCTGATAGTCTTCCTTGACTACAAATGCCACTTCAGCCACGTTTTTTTCAGCAGAGCCGTATGAGCCGAGCGCAACAATTTCTTTGTGCTTGCCGCGCTGCACCATTCCAATGATGGTCATGTTCTGGTGATAATCCACCGATGCCCACTGCTTTTGTAGCATTTCCCGGGAAAAGATCTTGCGACGGTAGAAAAAGCGGTAAAAAACAGTGCTTTCCTGGAGCGAGTAGTAGAAGTTGCGGGTTGCAAACTCGTCGGAGGGCAGAAGCGGCCTGAATTCAACCGTTTTTCCGCTTTCGAGCTCCAGGTGTGACTTGTAGTTTTCCAGAAACATCAGGTCCTGCTTGCTGGGCGGGATCTGGTCGCCGAATATGTAGTGTCTCTTCTTGGCTTCTTCAATCAGCCATTCCCGGAACTTGGGATGGGCTATCTGGGCAAGCTCCATTACCCGCTGATAGATCCCTTTGCCGTGCAGCTCCGCAATGCCGTACTCTGTAACCACGATGTCGACGTCGCCGCGGGTGGTGGCCACTCCGGCCCCTTCGCTTAAGTGCGGGACGATGCGCGAGACCTTGCCGCCCTGGGCGGTGGATGGAAGCGCGATAATTGAGAAGCCCTCTCTTGACATTTTGCTGCCGCGTATGAAATCCACCTGGTCGCCAATACCGCTGTAGAAAATATAGCCCTTGGAGTCAGTGCAGATCTGGCCTGTAAGATCGATTTCTAAGGCCGAACTCAAAGAAATCAGGTGATCGTTTTTGGCTATGATGTTGGGGTCGTTTACAAAATCGGCCACCCGGAAATAAAACATGGGATTGTTGTCCATGAATTTGTATAACTGCTCAGATCCCATGCACAGGGAGGTTACAATCCTGTTGGGCAGATAGTTCTTTTGCTTGTTTGTTATCACTCCCTGCTCCAGCAGCGGCAGAAAACCGTCTGTTATGACCTGGGTATGGATGCCCAGGTCCTTTTTGCCGTCAAGATAGGTCAGAAGGTAGTTGGGCAGGTGCCCGAAGCCTACCTGGAGTGTGGAGCCGTCATCTATGAGCTGGTTGATGTATTTGGATATCCGCTCCACGATTTCCTGGTTTTTGGCCTCCGGAAGAGCTTCAACCAAGGGTTCCTCGTATTTAACCAGGTAGTCAATGTCGTCTACGTGAACAAACCCGTCACCCCAGGTGCGCGGCATGCGGGGATTGACCTGGGCGATTATCATAGAAGCGTTCTTCATTCCGGAAACCGTAATATCAACGGATATACCCAGGCTGCAGTATCCGAACCTGTCAGGCGGGCTTACCTGCAAAAGAGCCACGTCCAGGCCGATCTGCCTGGAGTTAAACAGCTCCGGTATCTGGGAGAGATAGGCCGGAATATAGTCTATTTTACCCTCAAAAGCGGCCTGTCGCATGTGCAGGCTTATAAAAAAGAGCTTCAGCGAGAACCGGGTCGTAAAGTTGGGTTCGTGAACATACTGGGAGAAGGTCGATGAGAGCATCTGGTAGACTACGATGTCTTGTATGCTTTCATCTTCAACCATGGACCTGATAAGCTGCTGCGGCTCTCCGCAGCCGGTGCCGATAAAAACGCGGCTTCCGTTTTTTATTTTTTTTACCGCTTTTTCAGGAGGTAAAATCTTTTCAGGGCAATACTTGTTCAGATCCATCTTTGTATTTCTCCTTTGGCCGGGCTGATGGTGCAAAAGATATTAATATGACTTTTTAATCTTCCCAAAAAAACCCCGCAGGGTCAAGATATATTAAGAGGTTACAAGCAAGCCCGTGTGAATTTTTAAACTCCGCCTCAAATAGAACTTACTGCGCAGTTCTGCATTTAAATCTGTAAATTTGAAACATGTCGGTGCTTCAAGAGGTCCGTGCCTGCAGATAGAGAAGCTTCAGGTATCTTTCGCGGGGCGGGATCGAGGGCAATTTGCTTACTGCTGAGCGTTTTCGTGGATTCGTCTGCGGCCTTCGCGGAAATTTCAAAAACTCGGACTGTCGTCCTCAGACAATTTGAAATTCCTACGCTCCGGCCGCAGCCGAATCTTACACGAAAACGCTCAATGCAGCTTCGC
>JAGXLE010000192.1 GCA_018334855.1 Desulfobacterales bacterium
AGGAGAGATTTATTGTTTTTGCCCTGTCCGGAAGCATGGTTGTCATCGGGGCCCTTGATCTTCCCTGGAGCATGGTCGCCCAGCAGACCTTTGATTCGATTACCAAGTATCTGCTTCTTGCAATCCCTTTGTTCATCTTTGCCGGCATGGTCCTTATAGAGTCCGGAATGGCAAGGCGCATAGTAAACGTGTTCATCGATCTTGTCGGCCACTTTAAAGGAGGAATAGCCATAGCCATGGTCCTGGCAATGGGGTTTTTCGGAGCCTTGTGCGGATCGATCCTTGCGGCGATCGTAGCTATCGGGACTATCATGATTCCGATTATGGAAGAAAGAGGTTATTCCAAACCCTTTGTTGCAGCACTGGCCTGCTGTGCAGGATGCCTGGACGCCCTCATCCCGCCGAGCAACGGCGCGATTATCTTTTCAGCCATTACAGGCGAGCCGGTGTCGCGAACTTTTGCCGCCGGAATAATCCCGGCCCTGGTCTATACCATACTGTTGATTATTATTGTTATATGGCGATGCTGGAACATGGAGAACCATCCCAGGGCAAAATTCAGCCAGTTCACAGCAGATTTATGGAAGGCAATTCCCGCTCTGCTGACCCCGGTAATTATCCTGGGCGGAATTTATACCGGAATTCTTACCCCCACCGAGTCGGCGGCTGTTGCCGGCGTATGGGCCATATTCGTGGGATTCTGTTCCCGACAGCTTAAATTCAGGGCCCTGTGGAATGCCTTAAAAAGCACTGCTGCAACCTCATCAATGATTTTTGCAGTTATTGCCACGGCCTCCTTTTTATCCATTGCGCTTACGTATACCAGAGCCCCTCATACCCTGATCAATTACGCCACCAGTATCGGCATTACACCGGTGCTGTTTCTCCTGGCCGGAGGCGTGGTGGTTGTGATGCTGGGAACATTTATGGAGGTTGTGCCCATCCTGTACCTGACAATACCGATTTTCGCCCCCATAGCCGTGGCCCTGGAAATAGAGCTGGTACACTTATACGTGGTTAACGCCGCTTTCGTGGGAATAGGCCTGATCACCCCGCCGGTGTGCATGGGAGCATATACAGCAGCCGCGGTGGCCCGGGAGTCCTCGGAAAGGGTAATAAAAGCTCTGTTTCCGCTGTTTTTAATTATGAACCTGACCTATGCCATGATTGTCCTTTTCTTTCCGGCAATAAGTTCCTGGCTGCCCGATCTTATAGGATAAGGCGCCTTAAATCTTTGGAATCGGAAAAACAGGACACATCATTATTATAAATTATTATGAGAGTTTGATTATCAAGGAGAAGAAAAAAATGAGCCACCAGGATGCAATGAATAAATTCCACGCCAAAAAAGCCCATCAGCTTAAAATGGGCGGTGAAAAAAAACTGGAACAGCGGCGGGCAGAGGGCAGATTAAATGCCCGGGAACGTATTGAGTATTTGTTTGATTCAGAGACCTTTCAGGAAATAGGCCTTTTTAGCCATTCAAGCATGCCCGATGTCGCCGAAGAGACCCCCTGTGACGGAAAAATTACCGGCTGCGGCCTGGTAGACAAAAGGCCTTCAGGTGTGGTTGCAAACGATATGACGGTCAAGGGGGCGTCTAGTTCAGCCACAAATTCCAAAAAGATCGATTACATGAAAACCTGGAGCGAGGAAAAGGGATACCCGCTTTTTTTCCTTGCCGAATCCACGGGCGCCCGGATGCCGGATGCAATGGGAGCATACGGGATGTCGCACGGCGGGCAGAACAAGGCCCAGTACAGGCGCCTGAGACAATCACCCTGGATTTCGGTTCTGCTCGGACCCTGCTTTGGCAGTTCCTCCTGGTACTCAGCGCTCTCTGATATCAACGTAATGCTAAAAGGCGCGGTCACGGCCGTGTCCAGTCCCAAGGTCACCCAGATAGCAACAGGGGAAGACACTACAGCAGAGGAACTCGGCGGCTGGAGGGTTCATTACAGGACCACCGGCCTGGTGGATGCAGTGGCAGACACGGAACAGGAATGCATTGACCTGGCCAGAAAATATTTCAGCTACCTGCCCACCAATGCCAATGAACCGCCGCCCGAGGCCGAAATTCCGGCGGATTCAGGCTCGGGGATGGCAGACATCCTTGATCTCATACCGGAAAACCCCAACCAAGTCTACAACATGAAGGACGTGGTAAAAACCATTGTTGACGGCGGCGAGATCACGGAGCTCAAGGCAGCCTTCGGCAGGCCCGTCATAACCGCCCTGGCCCGGCTTGGCGGCAGATCGGTGGGGATCATTGCAAACAACCCGTACCATAAGGCAGGTGCGCTTGACGCGGATTCCTGTGAAAAGACAACAAGTTTCCTTGTGCTGTGCGACTCCTTTAACATTCCGGTCATTATGCTGGTGGACACGCCCGGCTTTCTTATCGGCAAATCCGGGGAATACAAAAAGGTCACCGGAAAGATCATGAACTGGATGAACGCCCTTTCCCTGGTCACGGTACCGGTACTGACCGTGATTGTGGGTAAAAACTACGGCCAGGCCTACCTGAACATGGGCGCCGGCAAGGCCTCGGACGCCATAGTTGCCTGGCCTACCGCAAGAATAAGCTTCATGGATCCCAGACCGGCCATCAACGTGGTCTACAATCTTAAAAAGGAAGACGACCCGGAAAAATACGAGGAACTGCTTGCACAGATGAACAAGAATACCGAGCCATGGGATGCTGCAGGGACATTCGGGGTAAACGACATCATTGATCCGAAAAAAACCAGGCAATACCTGATAAACATGCTTGGCCTGCACACAAACCGCACCACAAACGGCGTGGGCCGTCACCTGCTTCACAACTGGCCGACTTCTTATTAAACCAAAACCCCCGGCTTGAAATTCGAGGCACACCAGACCGGGGGAGCAGGAAAAACGCACAGGGACAGGAATAAATGAGTTTTAATAAAATAGTGGTTGCAAACAGGGGAGCAATAGCCGCCCGCATTATACGGACCGTTAATTCGCTCGGAATCGGCTCGGTTGCTGTTTATTCAGAAGCAGACCAGGGCGCCCCTTACCTGGATGAAGCTGACGAGGCATACCTGATCGGCGGACAGCGCGTCCAGGAAAGCTACCTGAACCAGGATGCTTTGCTCGATGTTGTCAAAAAAACTAATGCCGACGCCCTTCACCCGGGCTACGGATTTTTTGCCGAAAATTCAACTTTTGCCGCAAGGGTGGAGGAAACCGGCGCGCGCTTTATAGGGCCTTCCCCGAAATGGATCGAAGCCATGAGCTACAAGGACAGGGCGCGCGAGATAATATCAGAAAACGGCCTGCCGGTTATCGGCGGATCAAAGGTTCTTGGAGACGATGAAAATGAAATCATCAGCCAGGCCCGTGAAATAGGCTATCCCGTTCTTGTAAAGCCCGTCGCAGGCGGGGGCGGAATCGGCATGTTTGTGGCAAACGACGACAAAAGCCTGGCAGAAATTATCGAATCCGCCCGAGCCAGGGCTTTGCGCTCGTTTTCAAATGATGCGGTGTACCTGGAAAAATTTCTTGAACAGCCGCGCCACATAGAATTCCAGATTCTTGCAGACAAAAACGGTTCGGTTATGCATTTTGGTGAAAGGGACTGCTCGGTTCAGCGCAGGTATCAGAAACTCATTGAAGAAGCGCCTGCACCCTTTGTAAACCGGAAGCAGATCAATCAGATGGCGAATAACATA
>JAGXLE010000193.1 GCA_018334855.1 Desulfobacterales bacterium
ATCCCCGAGTTAATTCCCAATATCCCACCTCTGCTCAGGCGATCAACTGCCTGCCTGGCAGACACGATGGGAATGCCGGCTGCATTATTCAAGAAAAGCATGTGCTTTTTATCGCCGGAAACTATTAAATCAGCTTCTGCAGCAATTGCGACGGCAAGAATCCTGTTGTCTGCTGGGTCAGGCGAAAAATCCACCGGGTCGGGATCATTGAATATGATTGCCCTGGTATCCAGGTTCTCCAGGAGTATTGAAGCCTCGTCTGGATGAATAAATTTCAGCAAATGCGGCCTGTAAAGCACGGCGGCAATTTCGCTTATTTGTGCCGGGGAGGTCACGACTTCGATCTTTCCGCGCAGCCATGCCTGATATAAGGTATCAGGCGGCGTATCCTTGGTAATCAGGGCAGCTATCAGAATGTTGGTATCAAGAACGGTCCGCATGAACCGCATCCGCCTCTTGGTCAATCAGCTCCAAAATCTGTTGCTGATCGTATTGAGCATTGCGGCCCTTGATCTCGCTGACAGTAAGGTCAAAAACCCGTTTGCGCACAGCCTGGTCCACGAACCGGGAGAGGTCGCCCTTTTTGCCGCCGGTTCGCGCCAGAAAGGTCCGGACTGCACGATCTGTCTTTTCCGGAATTGTAATATTCCATCTGATCATTGCCAGTCTCCTTGTGTATAGATGTATATACATTAAAATTATTGCAGGAGTCCGGGCATGTCAACAAAATTTATTGCCGCAGTTTTTGGGGTCGGAGCAGAGCATTTTGATTTTGGGGGTTTGATTTTGGGGGTTTTGTTTTGGGGGTCGGACCTCCATAACAAACTAAAATATTTTCAAATACATCCCACAAAAGCCTGTTTTAACCCCTTAAAACATCATTTTTGCCCCCAAAATCAGCCTGATAAGCAGCAACCGGCTCATGTAGCGTATATGGAGCGCCATTTCCCTTACTCTGAATTCGTCGATGCCTGGCCTTTTTCCCAAGCCTGGCTCTGATACCCTCAACTCCGACTCTGCCGGCAACCAACTGCAATGAACGGGGAATACTTTCCCGATTTTGATTGCTGTAAATCAAAAGATGAATATGGTTTGAGGTCACAGTATAATTCAGCCCCTCCAGTACAACGATGCGGCAGAAAAAATCTGTTGGCCCCGGGCATGGTTGCTTACACCGATGTTTTGAACCCTTAAAAAGTCCTTTTAAGAGCAATTCATGACAATAAAAAGACCCATTATGCTAAAAATCCGGTAGGATGCATAGGTCCGACTCCATTACCGTATTATGCAAGTATGCAAGAAACAAAACCGGCCAGCAAACCGGCTTTTATGAGCGTTTTCCTGCCGGTTTTTTCTGCTAACCTGCTTAGATCAGATCGGGTTTATGGAAAAGCTGCTGCGTGCCGCGTTTATGCGCGGACGCATCCTGCGGGGCCGGGCAGGGGAGATTTTAAACATGAGCCAGCGAAACGCCCGCCGCATCGTGGCCGCCCTGCTCGATGAAGGCCTGCTCGTCTCCGCATCCCACCGGGCGCCCCTTGTCATGGGCCTGCTCCTCCACGTGCTGCCCTATTATTTTCCGGATCTCTACAATGCCTCCAATTTTTGAAACTCCGGGGACAAGCCGGCAGAGGCAAGCTGTAGCTTTCCCCGCTGACTGACAATCTTTGCAGACCAAAGGAGACGGCCATGGCATCACAATTTCGGAATTTGATTTTTGAAGGCGGGGGCTTAAAGGGGATCGCTTATGTCGGGGCCATGCAGGTGCTGACCCAGCGTGGACTGCTCGACGGCATCCAGCGGGTGGGGGGCGCAAGCGCCGGTGCCATAAACGCCCTGATATATGCCCTGGATTATGACATCCGCACCCAGCGCCAGATCCTGCATTACACTGATTTTAAAAAATTCATGGATGATTCTTTCGGAATAATCCGCGATATCCGCCGGCTGGCGAAAAATTTCGGATGGCACAGGGGCGATTTTTTCTCCGACTGGATCGGCAGGCTGGTCAAAGACCGGCTGGGCAGCGCCGGGGCCACTTTCGCGGACTTAAAAGCAGCGGGCGGCCCGGACCTCTATGTGATCGGCACCAATCTTTCCACCGGCTATTCAGAAGTGTTTTCCCTGGAACGATTTCCGGACATGTCCCTGGTTGAGGCCTTGCGCATCAGCATCTCCATACCGCTGTTTTTTGCCGCCGTGCGCCACGGACAGCGAAACGATGTCTATGTCGACGGGGGCGTGATGCGAAATTACCCGGTCAAGCTTTTTGACCGGCAAAAATATATTGACATGGCAAACGAGGCCGAAGCCGCCCGGCGCACCGATTATTATAACCGTGAAAATGCGGACTTTCTTCTTGAAAGGCCGGAGCGCAGTCCCTATGTGTATAACCGCCAGACCCTTGGCATGCGGCTTGATACATCCGAGGAGATCGGGATTTACCGGTATGACGAGCCGCTGCCGGGCCGGGAGATAAAAAACTTCACCCACTATGCCCGAGCCCTGATATCGGCTGTGATGCGGGTGCAGGAAAACCAGCATCTGCACAGCGACGACTGGCAGCGCACCCTTTACATCAATACCCTGGATGTAAAAACCACGGATTTTGACATATCTGATGAAAAGAAACAGGCCCTGATAAAAGAAGGCATCCGATGTGCGGAAAAATATTTCCAGTGGTTTGAAGACCCGGCCCAGAATCCGGTCAACCGGGTGTCCCCCGCGATTCAGGCAGGGCAGGGGAGTGCAATCCCACCGGATGATTTTTTGACTCAAAAATAGCCAACTTGTCAACAGTGGTCAGCATTAAACGGCCAACGGGAACCTACCAACGGGGTCACCCATTAAAAACTTGCGGCTTAAAAAGCCATTTTTACCCCTGAAAATGTCATTTTAAGCGGTATATAAGCCAGGATTTACCTGCTATTTCTTTAAAAATCAATTACTTCCGCTGGTCCGACCCCAAGAGGGACCCCAAGAGCGGAACTCATATAAATTTTTCCACGGAAACATCAAACAGCTCTGCGAGTTGTTTGGCCACAGCCTTGCTGACCGGGCGCTGGCCCCGTTCCATGTTGGAAATGTTTTGACGGGTGAACCGGCCCAGCTTCAAGCCCAGTTCTCGTTGCGAGAGGCCGTATAGTTTTCTATATATCCGCAGATTTTCACCAGGTGATGTCCGGGAGCGGATATCTCGATACCAGTCCGTTTTCATGATTTCCACCAGCTCCTCGTCCTGGTTTTCGATTACATCAACCTCCCCGTATCTTTCTTTTAAAAAGGCGATGAGCTCAGGGGAAATTTCCCCCTCTATTTTAATATGGGGCCTTTTCACGACTACCTGCATAATACACCTCTATTTCCAGATATTGATCCTCCACCCGCCAGCATGCCACCCATGAATATGAAAGGTGGCAATGATAGTGATTGTTGCCAAGCTTGCTGAAGTTCGGCCATTCATGCCTCAAAGGCCCTTTATGCGCAAGATCCTCAACAAGGTTGACAAAGATTTTTTGCTCCTTGACCGGCATCTTCAAGACATTCTTTTCAACTTTTTTCCTGAAATAAACCCGCCAACCCAAATTTTACCTTCGATTTATTAATCATTATGCCGGATAGAGCTCGTTTTGATCAATGTAACCTTTTAATGGTTACATGTCAATGTGCCTTTCCTAAATTT
>JAGXLE010000194.1 GCA_018334855.1 Desulfobacterales bacterium
CAGAATCATTGAAGCAAACGGACCCGGCAGCAGCCGGGACAAATCCAGAACTGTAATGCCGCTTAACGCACCGGTTTTCAAAATTACCCCCTCCACATCATACTTGCTGAAACTATTTAAAAAGGATATAAAAGCAGAGAATAAATTTGCTGTGATTCTCCATCACAGGTTTCCATCATTTGATGAATAACCTGATATCTCCGCTGAAGTCAACCTGGATTTTCTTTGCCGTAGAAAAACCTCATATTTCCGGAGGCTGCAAACAATTGTTACATTCACCCCTTGCAATTTCTATAAATCATGTTATATTATCTTTAATCAATAAAGGCCTGTGCTTAATTGACGGGCCGGTTTCGCTGAAGGGATCCGTTTTTAGAAGTGGTGGGCCTCCAGTTAGAGACTATGAGAAATATGGAAGAAAGGAGGATTGCACCATGGAAAACGGAACAGTAAAATGGTTTAACGACCAAAAAGGCTTCGGTTTTATCGAAAGAGAAGGCAGCTCGGACGTATTCGTTCATTTTTCAGCTATCAATTCAGATGGTTTTAAATCATTGAATGAAGGCGACAAGGTGAGCTTTGAAGTTGAGCAGGGTCAAAAAGGCCCGGCTGCAACCAATGTAACAGTAGAATAACTGATTTAATCCAGTAAAAAAGGGTGTTTTTCCGAAAGGAAAAACCCCTTTTTTTTGTTTAAAACAAGCTCCTGCCGCCTTTTCCGGGCAAATCAGAACAGACCGGCCGGCTAACGATCCTGTTCACTACCATAGGGCCGGTAAGACGGCCTGCGATTAAACTGACTTAATTGTTCACGCTGCTCTTTGGTAAGCATGTCGTAAATCCGGTTGCGGTTTTCAATGGAGGTCTCAAGCATTTCCGCCTGTTTCTGGCTCATGGCCTCCCTCAGCTTCCGAACTTTTCCGGGATCCGGTCTATCTGCAGCCATAGCCTGGATAAGATCATCGCGTATATCCATGATATCGAGCATTGTTTCCATTCGCTCCCGCCGTGCCTGCTTTTGCATAGAGAGCATTTTGTTCTGCTGGTCTTCTGTCAGATCCAGCCGATAAAAACAACCCGCCATGTACGGGCCCATCATGCCCATGGCAGGGCTCATTCCATGCCCCATTCCCATGCCGAACCCCATCATGCCGTGTCCGCCCATCATGCCGTAACCGGGCCCCATCATTGCAGGGCCGTCGCTCATTCCGTATCCGGGCCCCATCATCCCGGGACTGCCCATCATGCCCGGGCCATAACCACTCCAATTTTGCTGTACTGACGGGTCCTGCTGCCGTCCCCTCATATGACCCCGTCTCTGGGCATCTGCACTCATTGCCATGCCCATCACAAGGGTAACCATAAATACAAACGCCAAAGTTTTCTTAAATATCGCGGGTTTCATCTCATTCCTCCATGATTTTTATTTGGATCGCTGTTTCCCGCCCTGTTTCAGGCTAAACCCATTAACCTGCACTTATATAAAACATTACCGCGATCATGTCTTTCGTCAAAAAAATATTTATAACCGAAAATTGATGTGGCCGTAAAAAGCGGCATTTCTTGCGCAGACTCTGTAACTTGTGCTATATTTTTTAAATAGAAGCAGTTTTGGTTTTATAATTTAATGGCTTCATAAAAAGTCGTTTTTTTTTCGCTCAATTTAGAACACCGGAAGGTAGAAATCAATATGGACAAACCGATTCGAATCATGCCGTGCCTGGACATGCAGGACGGCCGTGTTGTAAAGGGCGTGCATTTTGTGGACATAAGGGACGCAGGCGACCCGGTGGAATGCGCAAAAGCCTATTGCCGGGCAGGCGCGGATGAACTCGCGCTTTTAGATATCACGGCCACCGTGGAAAAACGGGCCACCATGCTCGATGTGGTAAAGAGGGTGGCTGATGCCTCCTCCGTGCCGTTTACCGTGGGCGGCGGGGTTTCGGATGTAAAATCTGCGGAATTGATACTCGGGGCAGGCGCGGACAAGGTTTCCACCAGCAGCGCGGCATTTCGCAAGCCGGAGCTTATCCCGGAGATGGTAAAAGCCTTTGGGCCAGAAAAGGTTACAGTTGCCATTGATGTGGACAGAAATCCTGCCATGGCCTCCGGCTACGAGGTATATATCGACGGAGGAAGAACCGCCACCGGCTCGGATGCAATCGAATGGGCAAAGCGCGTTGACGGATACGGGGTCCCGGTGATTCTGCCTACCAGCAAGGCGGGCGACGGCGCACTCACAGGTTATGATCTGCCGGTAATCCGGGCCATGAAGCAGGCCGTATCAGCCGAAATCGTTGCTTCAGGCGGTGCGGGCGAGCTTTCCCATTTCCATGAAGCAGCAGAGGCAGGAGCCACGATACTGCTGGCCGCATCCGTGTTTCATTTCGGGAATATAGACATCGGCGACCTGAAAACCTATCTTGAAAAGCAGGGAATTGCTGTAATCCGAAACAAAACCTGATTTGGAACTTATAAAAAAAGCTCATGGGCCACCTGTTTGAGGAACTCGATTACCGCAAAACCCCCATGGGGGAACTGGTTCTAAGGCGCAGGCGTATCCTCTCGCTTGATGGCCTGACAGTTTACGAGGTCAAGCTCGGGGATAAATACCTGATGTCAAGCATGTTTCATGCCTCTGAAGAAGCTCTGGCAAAAACAGCCCTTGATTCGCTCTCCGGAGATGACTGGGATGTTGTGGTCGGCGGGCTCGGACTCGGCTATACCGCTGCCGCCGCCCTTGAATACTACCAGGTAAAACGTTTGGTGGTTATAGAAGCCCTGAAACCAGTAATTGACTGGCACAAAAGAAATCTCGTGCCAAACAGCGAAATTCTGACCCGTGATCCGCACTGTATTTTTCATAACGCTGATTTTTTCGAACTCGCCCGCACCAGCGGTTTTGACCCTGATGCCGCCGGCTGCAAATTCGACGCCATACTCCTTGATATCGACCATTCGCCGGAATTTCTGCTAACAGCCGGCCACACAGACTTCTACACCCCGGAGGGAATGCAGCGGCTTGCGTCATTTTTAAAGCCCGGCGGAGTGTTTGCCCTTTGGTCAAACGATCCGCCTCATGATAAATTCATCAGGATGCTCTCAGGCGTATTTGACCGGGCCGAAGGAAGGGTTATCGAATTTGAAAATCCTCTGCAGGCAACAGCATCTGCCAACGGCATCTATATCGCATGTAACGGCAACTGAAAAAAATGCGAAATGATATTGACCCTGGATTGTACGGCCGTTTTATTTATCCTTACATAGAAAGACTGATCACAAGCCGCTTAGACAAAATCCGCAGGCGATTAATGAGACGGGCCAGCGGCCGGGTCGTGGAAATCGGTGGAGGCGCGGCACAGAACCTCTCGCACCTGCCGGAAACAGTGCATTCATATCTTGCCACCGACCCTTCCCCGGTGATGGCTGGCAAAGCAAAAAAAGAGATTCTGCAACGCAGACTTCCAACACCGGATGCACACGTGATACAGGCCTCTGCAGAAAACATCCCTGTTAAAAGCCGGTCGGCTGACACGGTTGTAAGTTTCCTTGTGCTTTGCTCGGTCTACGATCCGCTTGCCGCCCTCGCCGAAGTTCACCGGATATTGCGGCCGGGCGGCGTTTTTCTTTTTTTCGAGCATGTTCTGGCACCCAGGGCTGCCACTGTT
>JAGXLE010000195.1 GCA_018334855.1 Desulfobacterales bacterium
AGAGAAGGAGCGCTTTGACTTTACCCATTTCTCCCAGCTGGATACTGAAACACTCGAGGAGATAGAGCGCCGGGTCAACGCAAGAATCCGGGAAAACATCCAGGTTTCGGTAGAGGAAATGGAGGCGGAAGAAGCCTTTCAGACAGGGGCGGTGGCCCTGTTTGAGGAAAAATACGGAGACCGGGTGCGTGTAATTTCCCTGGGATCTTTTTCCAAGGAGCTCTGCGGGGGCACCCATACGCAGCGTACCGGGGATATAGGTGTTTTTAAGATTCTCTCTGAGACAAGTGTGGCTTCGGGGGTCAGGCGAATCGAGGCCATGACCGGCGAGGCCGCTTTTGAAAATATCCAGCAGACCGGCCGTTATCTAAATGAAGCGGCACGGATGTTAAAGGACAGGCCCGAAGCTGTCCCCCATCGGGTTGAATCGCTTCTGGCGGCTCAGAGAAACCTTGAGAAAAGCGTTGAGCAGATGAAGTTAAAGCTCGCTGCCCGGTCTGCAGACCAGATGACAGAAGAGGTCCGCTCTGTTGACGGCGTAAAGGTGCTTGCCAAAGAGGTGCAGGCGGAAAACCCCGGCGCTTTGCGAAACCTTGCAGACCAGTTCAGGGAAAAGATCGGCTCCGGCGTGGTGGTGCTGGGTGCGCCCCAGGACAAAAAGGCCATGCTGATTGCTGTGGTGACAAAGGATCTGACCGACAGGTTTCATGCCGGAAACATTATCAAGGAAGTTGCCGCCGAAGTCGGCGGCGGCGGCGGCGGCAGGCCGGACATGGCCCAGGCCGGGGGCTCAAAGCCGGAAAACATTGGCCAGGCCCTGGAAAAGGTCTATTCGCTGGTCCGGGAGGGTGCTGAGAACACCTCGTCAAAGTGAACCGACGGTTCTGCCGGCGGCAGTGAAAACCCCTGCTCCACGGCCTCCTTTAAAAAGGCGGCAGCATCGGGATCATACCACCAGTACCACAGGGCGCTCATTTCATCGCCGTATTTCGAGAGCACGGTTTCGGGCGTGCCGAACTTGTTCCAGTAAAGAAGCCGCGTGTAATCGATGTTCCAGAGCAGAACGTAGGGATGGGCTTCAAATACGATCTGGTCTATTTGCCGGCAGATTTCGTTTCTCTTTTTTACTGAAAAGATTTTTTTTTGCTTTTCAATCAGCCTGTCCACCTCCCGGTTTTTAAATCCTGTGATATTTGATCCTCCCGAGCGGTCTGCTTCCTCAGATGACCACATTCCTTCCGGGTCCTTGAAAATCGAGGCTCCCCAGGCCGCCCAGGTCATCTGAAAGTTGAACTCGTCCATGTCTCTTGCCCAGGCTGCCCAGTCCTTTTTGTCAATTATCAGCTTGACGCCGGCATCCTTTAAATCCTCGGCGTATATGGCCAGAAATTTTTCGGAAGAGGCGTTTCTGGTAAGGAAATGCACGGTCAGTTCGCGCCCGTTTTTCTCGCGGAAGCCGGTCTTCGGGTTTACGTGCCAGCCTGCCTCGTCGAGCAGTTTGCGCGCGGCCTCCTTGTTCATCTCTAAAAGCGGATTTGGGCAGGGATTTTGTTCTGAATACAGGTCCTCGTAATAGGAGCGGTGCAGGAAATACTGGTTATACATCAGGGTTCGGTTCATTTTCCGACGGTCGAGCAGCAGGGTCATGGCTTTTCTCACCCGCACCTCGTCAAACGGCGGGCGCCGCATGTTCATGGCAAAACCCTGAAATCCCACCGGATTGTGGTTATAGACTTTCTGGCGGATGATATGGTTTTTAAAAAACGCCTCGCTGTTTGTTTCTTTTACCCAGATGCGCGAGGTATAGACCGGGAATAGGTCAATTTTGCCTTTCTTGAAGGCTTCGAATCCGTTTTCGCGCTCGGCGTAGAATTTAAACGTTATGATGTCAAAGTTGTACTTGCCGCGGTTTGCCGTAAAGCCCTTCTGCCACCAGTCCTTGCGCCTTTTCATCCGGATAAGGCGTCCTTCCTGCATTTCCCCGGGCCTGTAAGGGCCGGAGACCACCGGAAAGTCAAAGTTGATCTTGTTGAAATCCTTTTCTGAATAGGCATGCTTTGCCATGATGCTCAGCCCGCCCAGGGTGAGCAGGTTTTTCCAGTGAACTGATTTGGCGGTAAACCGGATGGTGCGCTTGTCGATTACCTCGGGCGGCTTGAAGCGCTCCAGGCTTATCTTGTGAGGGCCGGTCATGTGCTTTGGGTCCATGACGGCCTTATAGGTCCATGCCACGTCCCGGGCGGTTATGGATGTGCCGTCGCTCCAGCGGGCATCCTTGTCAATATGGAAGGTAAAGGTTTTTTTGTCCTCTGATATTTCCCATCTGTCTGCAATTGCAGGCTCATACTCCAGGGTGACGGGATTGATTGACAGCAGGCTTTCAAACATCACCCCGAATATTTCTGCAGAAAGCATGTTGTTGTCAAGGTAGTAGTTCATGCTCTTGGGGTATTGGCCGGCAAACATTGCAATTTCACCGCCTTTTTCTGCATGAGGGCTGGCAAGGGGGTCGGGCCGGTCGCGCCAGGTGTCTTTCGGGAACTGTCCGGTATCGCAGATTCCGGCAGGCGGCAGAATCAGCGCGGCGGCAATGAGCACCGCGGCAAGCCGGGGAATAAATTGCCTGTTTGCCATAAATCAGGCTCCCTTGAGCACATCGATCATGGAATAGACCCGGCCGCGTTCGCCCTGGTTCATCTTTTTCGTCAGGAAATTTACCGCGTCAAAGGTGCCCTCGGCATATATCTTTCTGCCGTTGATGTTGTGGGTAAACCTGAAGGTCGCTGTTTTGTCCGGCGAGACAAGTGTATAGGTGTGCCATCCGTGTCCGGAGAGGTGTTTCTCGGGTACGCCGAGGCGGTTTTTCTGTTCTTCCGGATCCCGGATCTGGATGATGTCTTCTTTTTTAAAATCAACGCCAAGCTTGTTGAAGTATTCTACCATGGCCTTGGCAGTGCCGCTGGTATCCGCTTTTTTTTGTTGGTGGCTTTCCTCTATGGTAAGAAAGTAGCCTTCAAACAGGCCGGGAAAGTTTTGGGCGGCATATTCCATCATGGCCTGGAATCCCACGATCTGCTTTGCCATGTTGGGCGCTATCACCGCGCAGATATCCGAGTTTTCAATTGTTTTATAAAGCCGGTCCCTGTCTCCGCCCGTGGTGCCCATGACAAAGGGTATGTGATTGTCGCAGTAGAATTCGGCGTTTTCGTTTACCGCGCTTGGATGGGTAAAGTCGATGGCCGTGAATTGCCCGGCGCTTTCCTTGATTGACTGTATTTCTTGCTGCCGCGTCTGAGGGCCGATAAGTCTGAAAGTCGTCTCCTTTATGCGGTGTTGGGTTTCGGTGATTTCCGGGCCGGTAAGGGAATGGTCAATCAGCGCGAAACGGCCGTCCTCTATTGCAAAGCCAGCCAGAGTCGAGGCCAGGTTTCCGGGCAGTCCGTTTATCATTATCTGTATAGTTGCCATGGTAGATTGTCCTTGTTTTATCGGTTGACGGTTTTTTGCACCTAAAGTGAGCGATTTTCAAGTTTGCCGCAGATACAAGGAATAGGTTGCAGGTATTTGTAAATCCTGCACTATCTATTTTTGGGATAAAACCGTCTGCAAGTCAAGGCGGGAATTTAGCTGCGAGTTTGAAAGGGAAGGCTCTCCTC
>JAGXLE010000196.1 GCA_018334855.1 Desulfobacterales bacterium
CCTGGTAAATTTTAAAGCCGATTCAAAGCTTTCCATGCAGGCGGCCGAAGTGGTGGCCAAGGACCCCTCCCCTGGTACCGCACTGTTATTATCAACAAGGGCAAGACAGAAGGTGTGGAAAAGGGATGCCCAGTGGTGGTGCCCGACGGGGTGATCGGCCAGGTTATGGGGGTGTCGGGCGGGCATGCCAAGGTACTTTTAATCATTGACCGCAACAGCGCCGTGGACGCACTGGTGCAGAGGACCCGGGCCCGCGGGGTGGTCAGAGGGCTGTCTTCGGGCAGGGAATGCCGGTTTGATTTCGCCCTGCGGAAAAAGGATATCGAAATCGGGGATGTAATTATTACTTCCGGATTAGACGGCATATATCCGAAGGGCCTGAGAATCGGGTGGGTCTCAAAGGTTGTAAGACGCAATTCCGGAATTTTCCAGGATGTTGAAATTACGCCGTATGCCGACTTTCATAAGCTGGAAGAAGTTCTGGTTGTATTAAATCATCCCAAGATTGACGATGTATTGAATTGATACGGTATCTGTTTTATTTGTTTCTTGTAGTATTGCTGGTGCTCGTGCAGACATGCATTTTACCGTATCTGCCCGCCATATGCCGGTTCTATGATTTTCTTGTGCCGTTTGCCGTATATCTGAGTCTCTATCACACGCTGGGGGAAGGCCTTCCTGTTTTACTTATTGCCGGGCTGACCATGGATATGCTTTCCGGCGCGCCCATAGGTATTTATCTGACTACTTATCTGTGGGTGTTTGTGGCATTCCGCCCCGTTCCACGCTGGGTAAAGGTGAAGGATCATTTTCTTTTTTCCCTGCTCTCGGTTCTAGGGGTCCTGTTTGAAAACCTGATATTTGTCATAGCTATTCTTTTGGGCCCTCATCGGCTTTTTTTTACGGCCCACAGCCTGCAGACAATTGTTCTCCAGCTTTTCTGGGCTTTTGTTACAGCACCGTTTCTATGGCTGGGTTTTCAATATTTGTTTGACAATTCCGGCAGGTTTTTTCCAAAAAGGACAAAAAGCGGGCCTTAAAATAAAAATAAGGTCTGCTGCAAATTTAAGGTTTTTACGGGGCCTGTAAAAATAACAGGATGGACAACCGCCTTCTACCGAAAATCGATAATGAGTGGTTCCGGAAACGGCTTCTGGTGTTTATGCTGCTGATAGTGGCGGTATTTGCCGTGATGGCCGGCCGGCTTTTTTACCTGCAGATTCTGATGGGCAACCATTACCGCGAACTCTCTGTGAACAACTGCCTGAGAAAACAGCGTATCGAACCGTTAAGGGGACTTATATTTGACCGCACCGGCCGGCTTCTGGTTGACAACCGCCCTTCCTATGATCTTCGCATAATACCAAATGACGTCCGCAACCTGGATGAGACGGCACACCAGCTTTCTGAACTTATAAATGCCGATCCCGGAGAAATAAAAAAAAATGTGGAAAATAACAGGGGGGCTTACGGTTATTCTTCAATACTTGTAAAAAGAGATATCAGCCGTAATCTGATGGCAGTGCTGCTTTCCCGGAGTTACGAGCTTCCGGGGATTATAATAGCTACCGGCTCGCGCAGAAATTATATTTATGATTCCCTGGCCTCGCACCTGATCGGATACCTGGGAGAAATTACCCAGCATGAGCTGAACAAAGGCAAATATCCGTATAAACAGGGAGGAGACATGGTCGGCCGCTACGGTGCGGAGAAAGCCTTTGAATCTCAGCTAAGCGGTGTTCCGGGCGCCAAGATAGTACAGGTAAATGCTACCGGCAATGTTGTAGATGTCATAGAAAGCCAGCCCGCCAAACCCGGCCACAATCTCTACCTTACAATTGATTTCCGGCTGCAGAAGAAAGCAGAGTCTCTTCTAAGCGACAAAACAGGCGCAATTGCAGCAATTGATCCCGAAAACGGGGATGTGCTGGCCATGGCAAGCAGTCCGGGTTTCAGCCAGAACGCATTTGTCGACGGTTTAAATGACAGCTCCTGGAATGCACTTATAAACGATCCGAAACGTCCCCTGCGCAACAAGGTTGTTCAGGGGGAATACCCCCCGGCTTCAACGTATAAAATTGTTACGGCCATGGCCGCCCTGGAAGAAGGGGCCATGGATAAGGCCACCACCGTCTACTGCCCGGGCTACTTCAAGTTCGGCAACCGGGTGTATCGATGCTGGAAAGAAGAGGGGCACGGCAGGATGCATATTGTTGAGGCCATTTCACAGTCCTGCGATGTGTTTTTTTATCAGGCGGGCAAGAGGCTCGGGGTCGATCGTATAGCTGAATATGCCAGGGGCTGCGGGCTGGGCGGCAAAACCGGCATCGCCCTTGATCATGAAGCAAAAGGCCTGGTTCCCACTGCGCAGTGGAAAAAGAAAGCCTTCGGAATTCCATGGCAGCCGGGAGAAAACCTCTCTATTGCCATAGGCCAGGGCTACAACCTTACGACCCCGCTTCAGATGGCGATGCTGATTTCCGCAGTGGCTAACAACGGAACCTTGTATAAACCGAATATAATGAAATCAGTCAGGTCAGTGCAGGGCGGAATTGTGGAAAAATCCGGCTCTGAGGAGGCGGCAAAGCTGCCTGCAGATAAGGAATCGCTTGAAATCATAAAAAAAGGCCTTTATGATACGGTAAACAATCGCAGGGGCACCGCATACTGGTATGTCCGCTCAAAAGAGATCGACATTTGCGGTAAAACAGGTACCGCCCAGGTGGTAGGCCGCAAATATGAGGATGAGCAGGGTGAAGTAAAGAAAAAATACCGGCCGCATGCATGGTTTATCGGGTATGCACCCGCCGAAAATCCGCAGATAGCAGTCTCGGTCTTAATAGAGCACGGCGGGGGAGGCTCCAGTGTAGCCGGTCCTGTTGCAAAGGAGATGATGCTGTCTTATTTGAAACCCGGCGCGGACAAAGATACTTCTGAGCCTGGAAATTAATCGGAGTAAAAGTATGAATTCGGAAAACAAAGAAAAGCAAGGCCCCGGCAATTTTGAGGAAACCGGGAAAAGCCATTTTATAAGACAGAGAATAGAAGAAGATATCAGAAAAGGAAAATACGAGGGAAGCGTGGTGACGAGGTTTCCTCCCGAGCCAAACGGTTATCTGCATATAGGTCATGCAAAATCGATCTGCCTCAATTTCGGCCTGGCAGGTCAGTACCGGGGCCGCTGCCACCTGCGTTTTGACGATACCAATCCCATGAAGGAAAACACCGAGTACGTTGAATCCATTAAAGCCGATGTCCGCTGGCTTGGTTTTGACTGGGGCGAACACGAGTATTTTGCATCCGATTACTTTGACCGGTTATACGAGTACGCCCTGCAGTTGATCAGGGATGGCCATGCATATGTTGACAGCCTGACCCCGGATCAGATTCGGGAATACCGGGGTACATTGAGTGAGCCGGGAAAACAGAGCCCGTATAGAGAACGCTCCGTGGAGGAAAACCTGGGGCTTTTTGAAAAAATGCGGCAGGGTGAATTTGCCGAGGGCGAATGCGTGCTGCGGGCAAAAATAGATATGGCCTCGCCCAACGTGGTGATGCGCGACCCAACGATTTACCGGATCCGCAACAAAGCGCATCACAGAACCGGTGACAAGTGGTGCATTTATCCGATGTATGATTTTGCGCACTGCCTTTC
>JAGXLE010000197.1 GCA_018334855.1 Desulfobacterales bacterium
GGAGAAGCGAAAACTTGCATTATAAGCATGAGTCCCGTATAATTTATACAGATACTCCGCTTACAGTAATCGGCCCTGAGTCCCGTTTCAAGGCGGACTCCGGCAGATTTGAGATCAAGTCGAATAAATTGATTCTCAAAGGCCATGTTCAGACATGGATTGCCCAAAATGAAAAATCCCAGAGGTCTAATGATGAATAAAAAAGCTGCGATTCTTTTAAAAGCGGCATGTTTATCCCTATTTTCTCTCTGTGTTCTTTGCTTTGCCCCGGCACGGGCGGCAGGGATATTCCAGCCCGGGAGCGGACAGATAAAAATCACTTCAGAACGAATGGTTATGCAGACCGGGAAACATTTTGCAGAATTTATCGAAAACGTCCATGCCACGCAAAAAGATACTTCTGTACGATCAGACCGGTTGAAAGTATATTACAAACCCGGCACTGATACCGGCACACAGGCAGGGGGGCTGGATAAAAACGCCATTGAGCGCATTGTGGCCACCGGAAGCGTAACCATTGATTTCAAGGACAGAAGAGCCGTCTGTGAAAAGGCCGTCTATACTGCAAAAGACAACCTGCTTACACTTTCCGGCAGCAATCCCCGAATTGAAAGCAAGGGAAACATGGTTACAGGCAGCAAAATCACCCTGAACCAGGAAACCGGGGAAATAGTTGTCTCCGGCGATAAGCAGGAAAGAGTCGAGGCGGTTTTTCAGTCAGAATCCGAACAGGAGTCCGGACAAACTCAGCAGAGCCGACCCGGCCGGACGGATGATAAAAAATGACACGAACCCTTGCCATCAGAGACCTGGTAAAAACCTATGACGGAAAAAAGGTGGTAGACAATATAAACCTTGACGTTGCCGCAGGGGAAGTGGTCGGTCTTCTTGGGCCCAACGGGGCGGGCAAAACAACCACTTTCTACATGACAGTCGGAATAATCAGGCCCGACAGCGGCAACGTGTTTCTTGATTCAGAGGAAATAACCGGTTTGCCCATGCATATGCGGGCACGAAAGGGCCTTGGCTACCTGCCCCAGGAAGCCTCTGTCTTTAAGAAATTAAGCGTACGCAACAACCTGATGGCAATTCTGGAAACTCTGCCGCTGGAAAAGGAGGCGCAAAATCAGAAAGCAGACGAGCTTCTTGCAGAACTCGGCATCAGCCGCCTGTCCGGTCAAAAAGCCGGCCTTTTGTCAGGCGGAGAGCGCAGGCGGCTTGAAATTAGCCGGGCCCTGGTTACAGACCCTGCCTTTATCCTGCTCGACGAACCTTTTGCCGGAATCGATCCGCTTGCGGTAATCGATATTCAAAACATCATTACCCATCTCAGCCAGAGAGAAATAGGCATACTTATCTCGGACCACAATGTCCGGGAGACTCTGGGGGTTTGCGACAAGGCTTATATACTAAACAACGGAGAAGTGCTTGAATCCGGAGGGCCTGAAAAAATAGCCGAGAGCCCTGCAGCCCGTGAAATATATCTTGGAGAGAAATTCAGGCTCTGAAATGCCGATTGAACTGCAACAAAACTTAAAACTCCAGCAGCAGCTTGTAATGACACCGCAGCTGCAGATGGCTATAAAGCTGCTCCAACTGTCGCGCATGGAACTCGTGGAAACTATCAGGGAGGAACTGGAAACCAACCCGACCCTGGAAGAACACGACACGGCTGAAGATCAGGAAGAACCCCAGCAGGAACAACCCGAAAATTCGGAAGCAGCGGAAGTCACCATCGATGAATCCTTTGAGGACCACCTGGACTGGCAGCAGTACCTCGACGAGTACTCCTCGGTGGGCAAGGTTTACTTCGAGACCGAAGAAAAGGAGGCACCGAACTACGAAGCGTTTACAGCGGACAAAACAACGCTTTTTGATCATCTCAGGTGGCAGCTTCTGATGACAAAACCCTCGGAGCAGGAGGAGGCCATAGGAAGCCTGATCATCGGCAATCTAAACAAGTACGGATACCTGGAGGTTTCCGCCGATGAAATCGCGCGCATGTCAGAAGCACCGGTTTCAAAAGCGGAACAGGTGCTGGCGACGATGCAGACTTTTGACCCTCCCGGCATATGCGCAAGAAACCTGAGAGAATGCCTGCTTATTCAAGCCGATCAGCTCGGCATTGACGACCCGGTGGTCAACTCTATTATCCGGGAGCATCTCAAAGACCTTGAAAACAAGCGCTATCAGGCTATTGCAAAAAAACTCAAAGCCGACATGGAAACCGTTTCAGCGGCGATAAACCTGATCAAAAAGCTTGACCCGCGTCCCGGGGCCCGCTTCGGAGAAGACGAGCAGATCTACATAACACCCGATGTTTACGTGTACAAGGAAGGCGATGACTACGTTGTAATGTTAAACGACGACGAAATCCCGCAGCTCCACATAAACAGCTATTACAGACAGGCTGTAAAAAAGGGTATGACATTAAACAAGGATACCCGGGCCTACATCCGGGACCGGCTGCGATCGGCGGAATGGCTGATCAAAAGCATCCAGCAGAGACGCAGGACCATCTACAATGTCATGGAAAGCATCGTTAAATTTCAGCGCGATTTTTTTGACTACGGCATTTCGCACTTAAAACCCATGGTATTAAGAGACGTGGCCGAAGACATCAACATGCATGAGTCAACCATAAGCCGTGTGACCACAAACAAGTACGCCCATACTCCGCACGGCATATTCGAGCTCAAGTTCTTTTTCAACAGCTCCATAAACAGGGCAGACGGACAGACCATAGCTTCTGCCAGCGTACAGGAGGAGATGAGAAATATCATTGCAGGGGAAAACCCGAAAAAACCCTACAGCGACAAGAAGCTTGCGGAACTTCTGGAGGAGTCTTCCGGTATCCGCATCGCCAGGCGTACGGTGGCCAAGTACAGGGAGATGCTGGGCATTCTTCCCTCCAGCAAACGAAAACAGTTATAAGGAGGCATCTATCCATGCAAACTTCTGTTACGTTCAAAAACCTTGACCCTTCCGATCACCTGAAATCATACGTATCCACCAAGCTGGACCGATTTGACAAACTTTTAGATAACCCGGCCGAAGCCCAGGTGGTGCTCTCGGTGGAAAAGATCAGACACATCGCCGAAATCCGGCTCAAGGGTGACAGGTTAAATATCGTGTGCCGGGAAAATTCCAGCGACATGTATTCCTCCATAGACCTTGCGCTCGACAAGCTCGAAAAACAACTCAAAAAACAAAAAGCCAAAATCAAGAATCACCGCCAGGGCGGCAGGGGGGAAGACCGAACGGAAAAAGAAGCCGCTCAGCCCGCGAAGCCGGAAAACCCCTCCCCCCAGGTAATTGTTCAAAACCTTGAATACAAGCCCATGGATATAGAAGAAGCTACCATGCAAATGGAGTTGATTTCAGACAATTTTCTGGTATTTAGAAACGCCAGGACAAACAAGATCAACGTGCTTTACAGGCGAAACGACGGAGATCTTGGACTTATCCAGCCGACAGGCTGATAACCGGATCACCGCATCAGCCATTTGGGGGCATGAGCGTGCACATTCTCAACAAGGCGGCAATGCTATGAAGATACTGGATTACATGGACAGAAAGGCCATACTGACCGACCTGGCCTCGGCCGACAAAAAGGGCGTAATCGATGAGCTCGCTGAACCGATAGCGG
>JAGXLE010000198.1 GCA_018334855.1 Desulfobacterales bacterium
TATCCGGTGCGGTCCACAATATAGCCTCCGTGTTCCTTGTCCAGCAGGGTATCGGGTCGGCCCGTACAGCTTGTATGCACTGCCCAGTGCCTCTCTCATCTGATCGAGTTCTCCCGCATGGAATCGATAGGCCATGGCTAGGCCTCCTCCTGCAACAATCAATGAAACAGGGCACTGTAACTTTTTTTGAATTTCTGGCTGCAATATCAGGCTTTTATTGTTTATCTGCCATAAAATATAATCCCATATATTGACCTGGCTCAAAAAAAAGAGGGAGCACAACGTCTTTCTAAATGTTTAACGTTTTTGCAAAGTCCCGGGCAGATACAATCAGGCAATGCGCTTCACCATTGTGCGTGTGCTTCCCGTCCCACTTTTGAAGACTGCAATGATTTTTTGATTACATTCAATATCATTGACAGTGATTTCCGCACCCCTGGCATCCAGAAGGCAATCCGCGAACATTTCAAGGCTTTTTTTAAACAAAACACCCACTCCATCCACTTGAAATTTTCGGCCGATGCTCTCATCCATCATCATTTTCCTTTATTTGCAAATGTTTGTTAAAAGTATACCCAGATATATATTATTTTGCGGTATTCCATAAAAATCTTCGAAAATATTGATTTTCATATTTCTTTCGAGCAGAATGGATCATAAACATCGACAATTCCGTATTTCATTGTCCCCTGATACACCCGGGCAATCCGCTGGGCCATGGTCCGGGCTTTTTCCCGGATATTCGGCTCGTCCCTTTCGTCCATGGAAAAATGCCATTTTTCACCGTCAGCGAAGATAACAAACCCAGTACTCTGGTAGTGCTGATGCCTATCTGCATAAAGCAACGCAAGATAGGTAATCTTCTCTGTGTGGACAAAGAACACTTCGGCAGCTTTCACATTTCGCCAGTTGAAGACGTTTCCGCTTTTGATGGCAATATCAATAGCGGTTTCGTCGATTCCACCCTGGCGGTTGTATTGATTCAAATACATTAACACCTCTATCGGCAAATGTCTGTTGCGGGAGCCGCGGCTTACTCTTTTTCAGCCACGTGGATGAAGAAATCCGTATTCTTAATGTCATAGTCCTTTTGAAAGTCGCCATATGTGGTAACTGTCTGAAACCCTGCGTCCTGAATCAGCCTGCAAAAGTAGTCTTTCCTTAGCGGATACATGTTTAGCTTATAGCTGGAGGTATCCGGAAACGCGTATTCAAATATAACCAGCTCGTCACTGATATGCACGGGCTCGGCTTTAACCCGATCGCCCGCATAATAATACTTGTGCTTGGACGAGTACCCCGCGCGCAGCATGTTATCGTAGTTCCGCTGATCAATAATTAGAATGCCGTCATGGTTTAACACGGCATAGAACTCGGCCAAAGCTTTCCTTCGATCCGGTTCGGCGAAGAGATGGGTAAAGGAGTTGCCCAGGCACATGACTGCATCATAGCGCTCTTCGATGTCGCGGGTCAGCCAGCGCCAGTCAGTCTCAATGGTGCGCAGCACCAGACCCCGCTTTCTGCCGTTTTCAGACGCTTTATAAAGCATTTCCGCACTGCCATCGGCACTGTGCACTTCAAAGCCGGCGTTCATGAGCGTAACCGAATGATACCCGGTGCCGGTGGCCAAATCGAGGATTTTATTTTTGCCAAAATCTTTTAAGAGTTTAATAAAAAACGCTCCTTCGCCTTTTGCCCGGGCATCCCAGTCAATCAAATCGTCCCATTTATCAACGAAATCATCATAATACTGTTCCTTGTAGTGATCCGTATCCTTGACCTTTTCAACGTCCGTATGGTTTTCGTTTTCATGCGCCATTTAAAACTCTCCTTTCTCAAAAAACCATCGTTAATATGGCGGTTGGGCCTTTATCGCGAAATGGCCATAATCCGGATTCCGTCTGCCATGGAGGTTGTCTTCGGCTGAAGATTTAGGGTCTGGTTTTTAACAAACGGAACCCGGAAGATGACCAAGTGAATGGCAATTGTATTCTTTTAACCCCGTCTTCAAATAAAAAAGCCCTTCGGACGCGATGCATCGCATCCGAAGGGCTGCACCCAGTTTTCTTAACCCTTTGAATTATCAATACAACAAATTCGGCTCCTGTTATCCCGCAGGCCACCGATGTATTGGTTAAGGCAGGTCTTCTGGCTCCCCCGCCTTTTCAGCGGCCTTCCCATCCGGCTTTGGCCGAAAAGTGGCATCAGGGCTGAAAAGGTTTTTCGTTAAGCAAACGAATCGGGGTTACAGCGGCGGGACCGCTCCCGGCTTTCACGGGATTCCCTATTAAGCGTATGGCACCTTAACGCTGATTTTTATAGTAAACCGTAAGCAGGCTGTCAAGGAGAAAGGCAATTGAACACCCTCGCACGCCGGGAGCAATGCCGGTGATGTCTGCAAAAAAAACTGCAAAGATTAGCAAAAGTATCCAATTATTTAATAGTTGGGGGGCGGGCTTCCCCCGGCTATCGCTGGGGGTATTCAAAGACGATTTCCACACGCCTGTTCTGGGCTCTCCCCTCCCGGGTCTGATTGGATCTCATGGGATTCTGGGAGCCGAGCCCTTCTGCGGCGATCTGTTCGGCCTCGACCCCGTTGCCGGTCAGGTAGCTTTTGACGATGTCCGCCCGGATTTCGGAGAGGCGCAGATTGTACTGCTCATCGCCGAGCGAGTCTGTATATCCGAGCACGCGGGTTTTGAGCCGCGGGTTTTTTATTAACAGCTGTTTGGCCTGCTCCAGGGTTTCAATTGAGTGCGGATCCAGATCGTAGGCGTCGTGGAGAAAATACACCACGAGCTTTTCACGGGATTTCCGCCCTGGATTGATCGGGGGTTTCTCTGCCGTGGTTCGGGCATTGCCCGCACCGGCGGGGGCGGGTTCCGCACTGGCCCGGACGAATTCCGCACCAGCCTGAGGCGCTTCCGGTCGTACCAGCTCTGTCTTCTTCTCCGGTTTTTTGGCGGCGGCCGTATCCTGCGGCTTGTTACCCGGCCCCTCCGGTTTTTTCGCGTTTTGTGCGGTCTGCGGATTTTGCCGGGCTATGGATCGCCGGACCTGGTTTTTCTGTTCCGGAGCTTGTGCGGGAGCTTGTGCCGGGGGTTTTTTTTCTGCATGCGTTGCGGCTTCTGCTGCAGGTTCGGCGTCCGGGCTGTTCGAACGGGTTCCGGGCATGTTCCGTGATTTTTCCGGGCCGGCACGGGGAGCCGGGGACTTTTCTGCCCGTTCTTTGGTCATTGGTTTTTCATCCGCCTCTTGCCCGGCCAGCAGCTTGTCCGGGAGGAAGTTTCGCAGGGCCGCCGAATCCGGTAGCCACAGGAAGGCCCCGTAGCCGGCCAGTGCCAGAAAAAACAGCACGAAAACAGCGGCTGTCAGTACCTTCCTTCGTTTGGAGCCGGGCTTTTCGGGCTCCGGCTCTGCCAGGGTTCCGGAGGGCGGGGCAGGTTCCGGCTGACCGGCCTGCCCGGCTTGCCGTCGGGAGGGGCGAATCTGCAGGTCGCGGGCGCATTCCGTGATGATGGTATCTGAGACAAACTTTTTGTCTCCGGCATACGCGGTCAGCAGCGCATGATCGCAGATGATGTTGATCAGCCGCGGAAAGCCTTCGGAAAATGCAGAAACCAGGTCCATGGCC
>JAGXLE010000199.1 GCA_018334855.1 Desulfobacterales bacterium
TTACGCCTGGATTGACGGCCACTCCAGGATCCATTTTATCACCACGTATTCGACCTATTTTGCACAGGATCTGGCAGCCGTTGACCTGGACCGCTTCGAGCCGGTTGATATTGAAAAAAACCGTGAATTGGAAGCATGCGGCCAGCAAGAAGACCGGCTGCTTGCCTACCGAACCAAGGGCGAGTATTGGGGCAAACAGCGTTGCGTGATTGTGACCTACAACCCGAAAACCGCCCGGAAGCAGACTTATACTTTTGAAGACAAGCTTGAGCGGCTCCGGCAGGAGCTGCTTGCCATGCGGGCCAAGGTCAGGGCCAATGCCGCCCAGTGGCGGGATCCGGAGGTTATCCAGGATCGTTACCTGCGCCTTTGCCAGCAGCTTCACATATCACCGCAGTTTTACCGGATATCATTTGACCGCTCCAAAGACGGCCTGAAAATGAGCTTCCGTAAAGATCCCTACCAAGTCGGCCGCAAGAAGTCCATGCTTGGCAAAAACATCATCATCACCGACAACATGGACTGGAGCACCCGCGAGATCGTGGAGGCAAGCCTGGATCGCTGGCAGGTCGAAGACCGGTTCCGGGTCAGCAACGATGACGATCTCGTGGGTGTCCGTCCCATCAGGCACTGGACTGACAGCAAGATCCGGTGCCATCTGTTCACATGCGTGGCTGCAATGGTCTATCTTCGCCGCCTCGAGCTCAGACTGGCGGAAAACGGAATCAACCGTACTGCTGAAGATGTGATGGAGGAAATGCGGCATCTGCACTCCGTGCTGACGCTGAAAAATAAGGATCGAAAGCCGGCCCGACGGCTGGAACCCCCCAGTAAGACCCAGGCCGAAGTCCTATCCGCGTTCAAGCACCGGGTGGACAAGGGTGGGGTCTTACATCCCGAATAAGTGTAAACGACTTTTATTCAGGTATTTATAACTGTTTTTGCGGTTTAACTCTTAAACTCCTGTCAAAGGCCTGCAGCACGATAAAATAACCGGCCAGCAGAAAGGCGTGATCCACTTGAAAGACACCAAGGGCGGCAAGCCGCGAGATATTCAGGTTTCAAAGCAAACTTACAGTCAGCTCCGGCGCACCATAGAGGAAAACGGCAACTTCCAGGTAAACCAGAAGACCTATCAGTCCAAAGTCAACGCCGCTGCTAAACTGACAGGCGAGCAGCGCACCGGCACGCATGATTTCCGGTATAATTTTGCGCAGAATCTTTATAATCAGTATGTTGAGAGTAATCTTAATAACGTGCAGGCTCAGCAAGCCGTTTCGTGGGAAATGGGTCACGAGCGAGCGGATATAACGAAAATTTATTTGCGGTAAGCTTAGAAAAGCCCCGCGCAGACGGCTTAAAGATTTGCAGACTACATTAATCTGTTGCGTTTAATCCGGTTTAAAAGATTACCCGCCGTGGTCCCGGAGCCAGATGAAGCGGCTTCGGAGTTTTAAAATATAAAGAAAATCTTCACGCCAAGTACATTATGCCGCAAGCCACAATGATGGCTGATAATCTATTAAAAAATTTGCAGCATATCACGAGAATATGGTAAAATATTAAATAATTTGTTTGAATTGTACAGAAAGCACGCGCTCGGTGTCTGGTGATATTGAGCGAGGTATGCAGTATATTATTTGTTCGGTAAAATGTGCTGGCAGCCTTACAGAAGAATTGATAGGATAAAGAATGGGAAAATATGAAAAGTTGATATTTCAAGTACTAAGCGGTACAAGTGATGCAAATATTGCTTTTTCGGATTTGATCAACCTTCTGCAGTATTTGGGATTTGACATGCGTATTAAAGGTAGTCATCATATTTTTCGTAAAGCCGGGGTAGAGGAAAAGCCGAATCTACAGAAAGAAGGTAATAAAGCGAAACCATATCAAGTCAAACAGATACGGAATATCATATTAAAATATAAGCTGGGAGTAAGTGATGACAAGTAAATATGAAATCATAATTTTCTGGAGCGATGAGGATGAAGCATACGTGGCAGATGTCCCCGAACTTCAAGGATGCATGGCACATGGGAATACATATGAATCTGCATTAGCGAACATCAGGTCTGCAATGGAGTTATGGATCGAAACAGCTAGAGAATTCAATGATCCTATTCCTCAACCCAAAGGTCGTCGATTAGCTTATGCATGACGATTCACCGAACCAGCCCATTGCACCGGTCGCTCATTCTTCGCGCCGGCGAAGGGCCCGTTTGGTATCAAGGAGTCCCTACAACACTGATCCTTTTGATAGATCGACTGTTTGAATCTGATCAAACTTAGAATAAGGAAAACACCCGATCCTATCCTAATCCGGGGCTCTGCCCCGGACCCCGGGATTTTTCGCTTTAGGTGTTCCGCATCCTTAGATTCGACTTCATGATTCGCTCAAATTTGGACGATCTCAGGGCCGGCTGCGGGATAACATTATGCAATTTGCGGGATTTGAACCTTGCCTATCAAGAGGCGTGTCTTTTGATCCAGTTGGCTAGGTTTGCTGACGTAGTATTAAAGTCTTTTGCGATTCGGCTTTTCGGCACCCCCAAATCCAACCGTTTTTTGATTTCATCTTTATGCGGATCCAGCTTTGACCTTCCCGGCCCCTTGGGTCGCCCCAGGCGAACACCAGCTGCTTTACGGGCTTTGAGGGCTTCCTTGGTCCGCTCGGCAATTAAATCCCGCTCGATTTCCGCAGCCATGCTGAATACCATTGCCATGATCTTAGACTGAATGGTGCCATTCAGTTCCCATGGGCCCTTAACGGCATAGACGCTGATGCCCTTTTCCCTGGCGATGGCCAGGATCTCCATGATCTCCAACATGGATCGGCCCAAGCGGGAAATCTCCGGCACGATCAATCGATCACCGTTGCCCAGGGAATCAATGATCTGTTTAATCTGGCGCTCTTTCCAATTTTTGGTTCCTCTGACGGTTTCCTCGACAAACTCAACGTTGCCAAAACGCTTTTCATTGGCGAAAATCAGGATGTCCGCCCGGTTTTTTTCCGGATCCTGGTCCGCGGTGGACACCCGGATATATCCGAGTGTCCTGCCCGGACAATCTTGCTCTTGCTTCACGTTTTTATCCCTCCATTATCAGTTTTTAATAAAAACCCAGAAAACTGATTTAAAATATCGTAAAGTATAAAACAAAAGCCAATAATTTTTATTATATTATAATGGCTATCTAAAACGTTGGTATTTTTTGAATATAAAAAACGCTTGACAGATATCGATGTAAACAGTAAACATATGTAAACAGTAAACATGAAAAGCGAGCGAGGCCCAAAAATGGCTAAAAAATCGGAATCAAAATTTATCCGTTTAGATCCAGAAACTTATAAACGTCTGAATCATCTCAAGGAGCAGTATCGGGCACCATCATTTTCCGCTGTTATTTCCGAACTAATAGAACGGAACCCGGCAAAGGATGCAATTTATCTCGATGAGGATGTTCTCAACCGACTCCACGCCCTCGCAGCCGAAGAGAATACTGACTTGTCGGATGTTATTCGGGAAGCAATTGATTATTATGGGATGGCCATCGAAAGATTGGATGAAATAATCGATTTAGTTAAAAGAGAAAGGAAATGAAATTTAAGGATTTAGTTGAAGAACTTGGT
>JAGXLE010000200.1 GCA_018334855.1 Desulfobacterales bacterium
GGAGAGAAGAAAACGGATACTGCCTTGCCGGCGGAACCGGTTTTAGCCTTGCCTGCGATATCGTGGTGGCGACAAACACTGCCAAATTCGGCACCCCGGAGGTTAACGTGGGCCTTTGGCCCATGATGATAGGGGCCCTGATTTTCAGGAACGTGCTGACCAAAAAAGCCATGGAAATGATCCTTTTGGGCGAGCGCTTAAGCGCGAAGCAGGCCCTGGAAATGGGAATGGTTACCCGGGTGGTGGAGCCGGAAAGACTTGACGAAGAAGTAAACGGGATCCTGGAAAACTTGAGCAAAAAAAGCCCCATCGGCATGAAACTTGGCAAGGAGGCCTTCTATCGCATGCGGGATATGAAGTTTGAAGAAGCGCTGGATTTTCTGGCAGAACAGATCAAGGTTGTTTCCGGTACCGAAGACGCCAAAGAAGGCATCACCGCTTTTATGGAAAAGCGGGAACCCGAATTCAAGGGGCGGTAAAGGAGGAAAACCCATGGAAACAATCTGCAATGACCTGAAGGCAGAGCACGAGGAGCTCGAAGGCGTGCTCGCGGATCTTGATGAAAACCAGTGGGAAATAAAAACACCCTTTCTTACCTGGCGCATCAAGGATGAAATTCGGCATCTGGCCTATTTTGACGACCGGGCCGCGCTGGCCGCCACTGATCCGGAGGCTTTTAATCATCACCTGGATGAAGTTCTAAACGACTTCGACGCTTTTGAGCAAACTCTCGAGCAAGTCGGCCTGGATATGTCGCCGGAGGAACTTATGCAGTGGTGGCGTGAAAAACGCGGAATCATGCTTGAAGCTCTCGCTAGATGCAGCCCAAAGGACCGACTTCCCTGGTACGGTCCGACCATGAGCGCGCTTTCCTTTGCCACGGCGCGCCTGATGGAAACCTGGGCCCACGGCCAGGATGTTTTCGACACTCTGCGCATCAGGCGCACGCCCAAAGACCGGCTGCGGCATATCGCAGAGCTGGGGATCAGGACCTTCGGCTGGACCTATTCCAACCGCGGCCTGCAGGCGCCCGAAGAACCCGTACGCGTGGAATTGAAAGGCCCGTCAGGCGATCTCTGGACCTGGGGGCCCGAAGATGCCGAAAACCGGATCCAGGGGCCGGCAGAAGATTTCTGTCTGGTGGTGGTACAGCGCCGGCACGTAGACGATACAGCCCTAAAAGTCACCGGCGGGGTTGCAAGGGACTGGATGGAAAAGGCCCAGTGTTTTGCAGGCCCGCCGGTTGACGGCCCGAAACCGGGAGAGCGGGTAATAAATACGAGTTGAAAGTGAATAAATCTTGACTGACGGTCTCGCAAAAAGTCGATCTGACAAATCCTTATCTTCATTGCAGCATAGGAGGAAAAATGAAAGAACAAGAAATTGCATCCCTGTTTTCACTGGACAACCGGGTGGCCGTTATTACCGGCGGCACTCGCGGAATCGGGCTGGAAATAGCCAGAATTTACGCACTGGCAGGCGCAAAGGTTGTCGTCAGCAGCCGCAAAAAACAGGGCGTTGAAGAGGCCGCTGAAACCCTGATCAGCCAGGGGGCGGAAAGCGTTTTGCCGGTGGCAGCAAACGTTTCTTCTGAAGACGATCTTGAAAACCTTGTGCAGGAGACCATGAACTGGGCTGGAAAGGTAGATATCCTGGTAAACAACGCCGGCACCAATCCGGCTTACGGCCACCTCCATGATATAGACCGCAAGGCCTGGGACAAGACGTTTGAAACCAATCTCAATTCAGCTTTCAGGCTATCTCAGATGGCCTTTCATGCCTGGATGAAAGATCACGGGGGCTCCATCGTAAATACGGCTTCTGTAGCCGCATTTAACAGCACCCCCATGTTAAACACCTACAACATTACCAAGGCCGCCATGGTCCACATGACAAGGGCGATGGCCCAGGAGTGGGGACCCTACGGCATAAGGGCAAATTGCCTGGCCCCGGGTGTGATAAAAACACAGCTCAGCCGCGCCCTGTGGGATGGCCCCCAGGGAGAAGAGGCCGCAGGCAAAATGCCCCTGCGCAGGCTCGGAGAGGTCCAGGACTTGGCGGGAGCCGCCCTGCTTCTAGCCTCTGATGCGGGCGCGTATATGACGGGCCAATATATTGTTGTAGACGGCGGAGAGCTAATTGCAGGATAACTGCGGAAAATGGAAAGAAAGAACCGATATGCGGCAGTATCTTCAACCCACAGCGTTTATCGACTTTGACCAGCCCGAAGTGGCCTCTTATGCGGAAAAAAACGCCGGCAGAACCCAAAACCCGGTAAAAAAGGCCGTAAATCTTTATTACGCGGTCCGCGACGACATTTTCTATGATCCTTACGCCATAAATCTTACAGTGGAAGGCCTGCGCGCAAGTACCACGCTTGAGAAGGGGCGGGGCTGGTGCGTTGCAAAAGCGGTGCTGCTTGCAGCCTGCTGCCGGCACATGGGTATTGCCGCACGCCTTGGATTTGCAGACGTTAAAAACCATCTTTCAACACAGCAGCTAAGAGAGCAGATGCAGACAGACATTTTCTACTGGCACGGCTATACGGCCATATACCTTAACGAAAAGTGGGTAAAGGCCACCCCGGCATTCAACCTGGCGCTGTGTGAAAAGTTCTCCCTCAAGCCACTGGAATTTGACGGAAAAAGCGATTCAATTTTTCACCCTTTTGATGTGGAAGGCCGCAGGCACATGGAATATATCCGCTACCGGGGAGAATACGCAGACGTGCCCCTTGAGGAAATAATAGACACGTTTAAACGGCGCTACCCCACCTGGGAGGAATTAACCGCTTCAGAGCCTGACGCTTTTACAAAAAACCGGTAAAAACAATTTAAAATAATATAAAAACAAAAATTTGAAAAGCTGTTTATTCCGCCTGGGCGGTATTTTTGAAGAAAGTAAATCCGTAACCATCTTGGCTGATCGGCGGCGCGAAAAAGGAATTTCCTCGCTCCAGGAGCCTCCTTACGCCTCAATTTCCGCTCGGAAACCCGCTTTTCCGCACCGCCGTCAGGGCAACGAAGTGCAGTTTCGTGAGAACGGAAAAAGAAGATCAATACTTGCCTCCGTGATCCTTTTTCACCCTGTCCCTGTCAATTTCACCTTTGGATGTTTTAGGCAGGGCGTCTTCAAACACCACGAACCTGGGCTTTTTATAGCGGGCGATCCTGGAGGCCACGAAATCTGTCAGTTCCTGTTCATCTGCTGTTTTTCCCGGCTTTAAAACGCAGACCGCCTTTATGGCCTCACCCCACTGACGGTCGGGCACGCCTATGACGCTTACTTCCGAAACCGCCGGATGCTCCCGGATTACACTTTCGACTTCTGCCGGATAGACGTTTTCACCGCCGGGCTTTATAAGCTCCTTTTCCGCCTTGCGCCTGGAGTACCAGAGATAGCCGTCTTCATCAAAACGGCCCATATCACCCGTGTGGTGCCAGTTGTTCCTGAAAGTCCTGGCCGTGTCTTTATCCCTGCCCCAGTAGCCAAGGAATACGGATGGGCCCCGCACGCAGATCTCGCCTTCCTCCCCGGTGGGCACCTCGTTGTCGTTATCGTCTAAAAGCGCCACCTC
>JAGXLE010000201.1 GCA_018334855.1 Desulfobacterales bacterium
GAGAGGAAGGCATTTTCGGGAACCTCGGGCAGCAGCCGGTGCGTGGGCAGGATAATCAGCCCCTGGTCCTCGACTGCGCATAAATACATCATAATGAAATTGGCCGGGTGATTTTCATCAAAATCCGGTGTATTCTGGCGCACCCACTCCCGATAGTTCAGGGCGGTTTCATATCTGTGATGGCCGTCTGCAATAAACAGGCGCCGCTGTTTTAACGCCCCGGTGACCTGCCGGCAGATTTCCGGATCGGAGATTTTCCACATGCGGTGGAAGTGGCCGCTGTCATCGGTGAATGCGGCCTCGGGCTGCTTTTTTTCGGCTTCCGCCTTGAGCGTGGCAAGAATGTTGTTCCGGTCTGAATAAATTGAAAATATATGGCTGAAATTGGCGTGACAGGCCTTCATCAGCTCCAGGCGCTCGGATTTTACCTTGGAAAAGGTTTCTTCGTGGGGCAGAATCACGCCGGATTCAAAGGGTTCAAGCCGCACCGCTGCGATCAGCCCGTACCGGGTGATCGGCTCGCCGTTTACGGAAAATCCCACCGAGGTCAGATAAAAGCTCGGGGTTTCATCCCGGATCAGCACGCCTTGTTCAAGCCATCGGCGAAAATCTGCCGCCGCCCGGGTGTAAGGGGTGTCCGTATCCGTATCTCCAGGGGTGGCCTTGGCCTTGTCCAGGCGGATCACGTTGTTGGGATGCCGCTGGTAATAGGCCTCCTGCTCCTCTTCTGAGATCACGTCATAGGGAGGCGTGACCACTTCTGAGAGGTCCCGGATTTTTTCCTGACTATAACGTATCCCGCAAAAGGGTAAAATCTCTGCCATAGGTGCGCCCTTTTATTATTATTTATTTGTTTGGTTGCAGAAAAGTTTTTACGAGTTATTTGTTTAATTTAAAACAACTCTTTTTACAAAAGAATATTTTTTTGTCAATAGAATTCTTTGGGTGTAGAAAAGACTAATCTATAAATAGGACTGATTTTTCTGCAGAAAAAAAGTGTTGACAGGTTTATTTGTTTATATTATGATATCAAAATATTATATATAATTGTACTTAATTATTCGAAAAACTATCGTTTTCCCGCCCGTTGAACAAGGTTTCAATAACGGGATATTTTATATTTTGGTAGATAGACTTCAAAAAAATTTAATTAATTGATTTTATTAATATTAATGTATATCCAGGAGGAAAAGTCATGAACAACGACATGCCGGAACCCGTACAAGTCACAAAATCCTATTATGACAGTGATGATGCCCATAATTTTTACTACACCATATGGGGCGGGGAAGATCTGCATCTCGGAATTTATGAGTCGGAAAACGATACCATATTCGAAGCCAGCCGACGAACCATCCGGCACATGGCCGACCGGTTCAAACGGGTCGGCAAGGAGGCCCGGGTGATCGATCTGGGCGGGGGGTTTTCAGGCTCGGCCCGCTTTCTGGCCAAGAATTACGGCTGGAACGTGGTGGTGCTGAATCTGAGTGAAACCGAAAATCAGCGCGGCCGGAAAATGAATAAGGAACAGGGGCTGGATCACTTAATCGAGGTGGTGGACGGCAATTTTGCCCATATTCCCTATCCGGACGAATCCTTTGACCTGGTATGGTCCCAGGACGCCATCTTGCACAGTGACAACCGGAAGAAGGTGCTCGAGGAAGCCCACCGGGTTTTGAAGCCCGGCGGGGAAATGATTTTTACCGACCCCATGCAGGCAGATGACTGCCCCGAAGGCGTGCTGCAGCCCATTTATGATCGGATTCATCTTCAGTCCCTGGGTTCACCGGGATTTTACCGGGAATATGCCAAGAAGCTCGGCTTTGAAGAAGTCAGCTACGAGCCGCTGGATCCGCACCTGACCACGCATTACGCACGCGTTCTGCAGGAACTGGAACGCCGGGAAAGCGAACTGGAAGGCGTGGTCAGCCGCGAGTATATCGAGAACATGAAAAAAGGCCTTCGCAATTGGGTTGACGGCGGACAGAAAGGCTATCTGGCCTGGGGGATTTTCCATTTCCGCAAAAAGTAAATTACCGGTTTCGTAAAAAGCTGTTTATTCCGCTGCTGCGGCATTTTTGCAGAAAGAAAATCCGTAAGCACCTTGGCTGATCGGCGGCGCGAAAAAGGCGTTTCCTCGCTCCAGGAGCCTCTTCGAGTCTCAATTTCCGCTTGGAAACCCGCTTTTCCGCACCGCCGTCAGGGCAACGAAGTGCAATTTCGTTAGAGCGCAAAAAAGGGTTTCCTTGGAAGTCAATTTTGAGATGGCAAAGTAAAAAGTACAAGATCAAGGCGCGCAAATCCCGAGGAATGCAGCGTACTGAATCGTACGTGAAATTCCGCAGGGATGCAGCGCAACGCAGATATTGGACTTTTTCCGAAGCCATCAAAATTGTTTGCCAAAAAAATGACCGGAACTGGCAGAAACGGAAAAACAGGCCTAATTTTATATTTGGCAAAGATTCGGTGTTTCAGTTTTTTCAAAAACTTTAAATACGCAAGAGCAAGGAGGAGAAAACATGGCTGTTGATTTTGGAAAAATGGCAGATCTGCTGATCGCGGGTAAGGTCGAAGACGTTAGCAATATGACCCAGGAAGCAATCGATGAGGGAATGGATCCCCAGGAGGTCCTGCAAAACGGCTTGATCGCCGGTATGGACGTGGTGGGCCAGCGCTTTAAGGCCTGTGAAATGTTTATACCGGAGGTGCTGCGCTCGGCCAAGGCCATGAGCGCGGGGATGGACAAGCTGCGCCCGCTTCTGTCCGAAAGCCAGGCCAAGGCGGCCGGCACCATGGTTATCGGCACGGTGAAGGGCGACCTTCACGATATCGGAAAGAACCTGGTGGCCATGATGTTTGAAGGGGCCGGGTTCAAGGTGGTCAACCTGGGAATTGACCTGGAGACCCAGGTGTTCGTGGACGCGGTCAAGGAGCACAAGCCGGATCTTTTGGGTATGTCCGCGCTGCTGACCACCACAATGCCCAGAATGGGCGAGGTGGTCAATGCATTAAAGGAAGCCGGCATCCGGGATCAGGTCAAGATCATGGTCGGCGGCGCCCCGGTAACAGGGGAGTTTGCCGAGGAAATCGGGGCCGATATTTACGGCGCAAACGCGGCCAGTTCCGTTGACAAGGGCAGAGAAGCCGTAGGGAAATAACGCTTTCGCAGTCTGGCGGATTTCAGCCGCGGCCCGGATTTTAAAGTTCTGACCGCGGCTTCGCGTTTGAAAAGGAGCAATCCCGGATATGTCAACCCCCCCTGTGGCAAACAACGGGGAATGAATAGGAGAGATAGACCATGGAATCTATAATGCCCGATATGCAACCAATGAACCAGACCGTACAGGAAACCCCGCAGTTCCGGGTCCTGACGGAAGACCAGATCGAGCAGATTTACTTTGCGGCCCTGGACGTGCTTGAGCGGGTCGGTTCCCGGGTCCATCAGGACGAGGCCCTGGAGCTGTTTCGCAGCAGCAACGAGGCCGTTGTCAGTGATGACAAGCGCGTGCGCGTGCCGGCTTCACTGGTGGAACGGGCTTTGAAAACCTACCCGAGAAAAATCACC
>JAGXLE010000202.1 GCA_018334855.1 Desulfobacterales bacterium
GGCCAGGCCGCTCGTTGAACTTTGTTTTAAGGGTATTGGGGCCGGCCGGGGAGAATAAGACTTACAGGGAAGTCCAAGGTCGGGGTCGGTTTTTGAAGCGACATTGAGCGTTTCAGGGATTTGACAAATCCCTGAAACGCTCAGGAGCGAAAAAATTGACCCGCCCGCAGGGCTTCTTTCATGCAATAACATCAAGATTTGAAGATATTTTATAATAATAAATTATTTTTTCCGACAAAAGGGGGAAAACTTATGGCACAGCAAATTTCGGATCGGCGGGACATTGATTTTGTCCTGCATGAACAGCTCAAGGTTGGTGAATTCAGCAAGCACGAAAAGTACGCGGAATTTAACAGGAAAACCGTTGACCTGATCGTAAATGAAGCGCGGAATCTGGCGGTCAAGGAGATTCTGCCCACGCGCAAGGAAGGCGACGAACATGGCTGCATATACGATAAGGGAAAGGTGACCACGCCGGAAGTGTTCAAACGTCCCTTTGAATTGTTTAAAGAGGGCGAATGGGTTGCCATGCCGGAAGATCCGGAGTGGGGAGGTCAGGGCATGCCCAGAAGCGTTGCCATGGCGGCATCGGAATATTTTAACGGCGCCAATTATTCTTTTATGATGTATGCGGGCCTGACCCACGGAGCGGGCAGGCTGGTGGAAAATTTCGGTACAGATCGCCAGAAAAAGCTTTTCCTGAAAAACATGTATACCGGAAAATGGACCGGCACAATGCTGCTTACAGAGCCGGTTGCCGGATCAGATGTGGGACGGCTGGAAACAAAGGCTGTACCCCTGGGCGACGGCAAGTACAAGATTACCGGCCAGAAGATATTTATTTCCAGCGGTGAACATGACCTGGCAGAAAACATTGTCCATCCCGTGCTGGCCCGCATTGAAGGCGCGCCCGCAGGCACAAAAGGGATTTCCCTGTTTCTGGTGCCCAAGTACCGGGTAACTGAAGACGGTAGCCTCGATGAGTTCAATGATGTCAACTGTGCGGGCATAGAGGAAAAAATGGGCATTCATGGAAATGCCACCTGCACCCTGAGCCTCGGGGACAAGGACGACTGCGTCGGCGAACTTCTCGGCGAGGAAAATAAGGGCATGCGCGCTATGTTTCTGATGATGAACGAGGCGAGGCTGCTGGTTGGAATGCAGGGGTTTGCCACTGCCACGGCTTCCTATATTGAGGCGGTTAATTATGCCAAGGAGCGCATCCAGGGCCGGCATCTGACCAAAATGCTTGAAAAGGACGCCCCTGCGGTGCCCATTATCCAGCATCCCGACATCCGCCGCAAGCTTATGACCATGAAGGTATATGTGGAAGCCATGCGCAGCCTGCTTTATTACACGGCATGGCTCGAAGACAGGGCTGATGTCAGCGGCGATGATGAAGTATATACAAAGAACCACGGCCTTATAGACCTGCTGATTCCGATTGCCAAGGGCTATGTCACGGATCGTGCCTTTGAAGTGTGCAATCTGGGCATGCAGGTTTTCGGAGGATACGGGTATACAAAGGAATATCCCCAGGAGCAGCTGGTGCGCGACTGCCGGATCACACAGATTTATGAAGGCACCAACGGGATACAGGCCATGGACCTGATGGGCCGCAAGCTTGGCATGAAAAACGGCAAGCTGGTCATGGATTTAATGGGCGAGATCAATGCCACGATCAGCAATGCCAGGCAGCAGGAAAAAGTCAAGCCCTATGCCGAAACACTGGAACAGGCGGCAAACAGGCTGGGCGAGGCCGCCATGCACCTGGGCAAATCTGCCATGTCGGAAAAGATAATGGAAGCATTTGCATACTCCTATCCGTTCATGGATGTGTGCGGAGATGTTGTTATGGCCTGGATGTTGGTTTGGCGGGCTTCTATTGCGGAAGAGGCCCTGACAAAGGCCAAGAAGAAAGACGTTGCATTCTATGAGGGTCAGATCAAGAGCGCCCAGTTTTTCTGCAACACGGTGCTGCCGACCACCCTCGGCAAGATTAATGCCATTCTGGCCATGGACGGAGCGGCTGTGGAAATCGATGAAGCCTCCTTTATAGGATAGAACCTAAACTGAGGGTTTCAGATTTTTAAAAACATGATTTTGTAAAGGATTATACCCATTTATATTTAAAAATCTGAAACCCTCCGGGATTTCCAATTCTGCCGCATCTACTGCGTCAGATGCAGCCTTGCATAGTCCACTATAGCTCGTCTGCATCTTCCTTGTATCTGCGGCAAACTTGAAAATCGCTCAATTTAGGTAGGACACCGGCATTGGACCAGGGAAAATGTGAGGCCTTTAGGGCCGGAAATGGTATGGGGGCTTTTTTATTAAAGCCCCCTTGTTTATAGAAGGAAAATTTTTCTTGACTCGGAATCATTTATTAACTATTTATATACGTTCTTTCATAAATATATAGAGTGGTTTATCCGGCCCTGCGAGCGCGGTGGAATGACACTGAATAATAAGCAAATGCTCGGAATTACAAGACGAAAGGAGTAAATCGGCATATCATGGAACACGCGTTGATCTCACCTGCAGCATACTCAATACTGGGCATCCCCGGGGTAGTTTTTTCCGTTCTGATTCCGATAGTTGCGGTTGCCCTGTTTGCCTATATCATAGCCAAGAGGCTTGCCCCTATAGTCAAGGCAAAGCCGGATTTCCGGTTTGACCGGCCGGGACAGCGGGTTTTCAATGTGCTCAAGATATGGCTGGCCCAGTGGAAGCATCCGCGGTACATGACCGCCGGCGTGATTCATATAGTGATTTTTCTGGGCTTTCTGATTCTTTCCGTAAGATCCACGGAAATGATCATAAAGGGGATTTCAGCCGGATTCGTATTTCCGGGCTTAAACACCTGGCTGGGAGATATTTATTACACCTTAAAAGACTATGCGGCAACCGCCGTATTTATTGCGGTAGTCGTGGCCTTTGTCCGCCGAACCCTGTTTCGCCCGGAAAGATATGCCTACCCGGAATCCTACGGAGAGGATCATACATGGGAAGCCCTGCTGGTGCTGGCTTTTATCGGAATTCTGATGTTAAGCGAGAGCCTTTATGAAGGCGTGGCAGTATCTGCCCAGATACAGGCCGGCATGGAGCCGGAGTTTCTGGCTCCTCTTACCCTGGGATGGCTGTTTAAATATATGTTTTTAAATGCCGGAGAAGGGACTTTGCAGGGCCTGCATATCTTGTCCTACTACGTGCATGATATCATATTTTTCACATTTCTGTGTTTTCTCCCGATAGGCAAGCACTTCCACGTTATCACCTCCATTTTCAACGTATATTTCATGCGCCTGGACAAGGGCAATATCAGGCCGGTGAAGTACGGAGTGGATGAAGAGGCGCTCGATGACCTGGAGTCTTTCGGGGTAAAGCGCTACGAGGATTTTACCTGGAAAGACATCCTGGATTTTTATACATGCGCGGACTGCGGCCGGTGTTCGGACAACTGCCCGGCAAATGCGGTGGGCAGGCCGCTTTCGCCCAGGTTTATCTCTCTTAAAGGAAGGGATTACGCTTTTGAGCATTACCCGATTTTCGGCGA
>JAGXLE010000203.1 GCA_018334855.1 Desulfobacterales bacterium
AATTGACCGGCATAAACTGCAAACACTTTATTCTTCCCGGATTTCCGCGGCTGCGGGCGGGCGGCGGTTTGTTTTCTGCTGACCGCTTGCGCGTTCAAATGCGACTCACAAACCACCGCCCGCCTCTCCTTTGCCGGCCCGGTCGGTTCAAAAGCATGGGACGTTTCAGGTTTACGCAAGATTTATCTGGCATTGCAGGCCCTGCATAAAGTCTGGCATTTTATGTAAAATCATGGCATAAAAAATAAAACAGGGCAGATTTGCGGATCTTGGTAAATATTGGGACGGATATGGATTATGACAGGTATTGTGGCGATAGTGGGGGGAACCGATTCCGGAAAGACCACTCTGATTGAAAAGCTGATTCCCTTATTAAAGCGCAGGGGATATAAGGTCGGGGTCATAAAGCATATAATGCATGAAATGGTATTTGACCAGAGCGGCAAGGACAGCTGGAGGCATGCAAAAGCCGGGGCGGATACGGTTGTAGTGGATGCGGATGCAAACATAGTCATGTTTAAAGCAGTTCCGCCGGATGCGGGCGGCAGTGACCGGCTGCGCGGGCATATAATGAAGTACTTTTCAGATATGGATATTGTGCTGGCTGAAGGTTATAAAAAACATAACCTGGTGAAAATTGAAGTTTACCGGGAAAGCGGCGTCACCGGCCCGGTATGTTTGGGAGACGATAACCTGGCCGCTCTTGTCACGGATGCCTGTATTGATGTCGAAGTCCCGTGTTACGGTCTTGAGGACCTGGAATCCATAGCGGATATGATCGTAAAAACAGCCTTATGAAACAGGGGCTTTTTGCTGCAGTATTGATAACGGTGCTTCTGTGCTGCCTTGCAGGCCTGAGCAGGGCAGCGCCGCACGATCTCGTAGAGCCGGTTGCAGGGGGCAGCATCAACTGGACCGGGTGTTTTGTGAGGGCAGAAGGAACCGGTGCCTGGCATCCGGGACAAGCCAATACTGAAGCAGGATGGGAGGCTGCCGTCAGAACGGCCAGGCATGACGCTTATATGAATCTTTTGAAGGCCTTTAAAGAATTGCGTCTGACTCAGCGCTGGAGTGTAGGTGATGTTGTCGCGGATAACGACCAGATCCTGGCAAAAATAGAGAGGCTGCTGAGTTCAGCAAAAACAGAAGAAATCGTTTACAGGTCCGACGGCAGAGTCGAGGTTGTCCGGCGGATGCCGGTGGCGGGTCCTCTTTTCCAGCTTATCCTGCCTGAATACATCGTGCAGCTGGAAATGAAGAGCCTGGGAGAACGTTCGCCTAATCCGGAAAACGAGGCTTTTACCGGGCTGGTAGTTGATGCGCGGGGAATCGATGTGAAACCTGCCATGTGTTTTGATATTTTTGATGAAAGCGGCAGGGAGGTTTACGGCCCTGCTTATGTGAGCAGGGAATTTGTTGTTCAGAAGGGGATGTGCGGGTATGTCACAGATATCGGCGCGGTCGAGTCAAACAGCCGCGTGGGCGAAAATCCGCTTATTGTCAAAGCCCTTAGAGCAAAACCGCCGGGCGGCACCGATATCGAAATCAGCAATACAGACGCTTCCAGCCTGCGCGGCACGGTTGAAAACCTGTTTTTTCTGAGAAAATGCCGGGTTATAGTGGTGCGCCGCCCTTTCGGGAAAGATAAGAAAGCCGGGCCTTAAGGCCCGGCTTAGCGGTTTTTATCTGCTGACTTTATTCTTTACAGTCCGGCCTTGTCGCGGATTTCGTCAGCTTTGTTGGTTTTCTCCCAGGTAAAGTCCGGATCGTTTCTGCCGAAGTGGCCGTAGGCCGAGGTTTTGTTGAAAATCGGCCGCAGCAGGTCCAGATATTCCGTAATGGCTGCCGGCCGCAGGTCAAAAACCTCCCGGATAATTTTGGTGGCCCGGTCTTCGGCAATTTTTCCGGTATTGAGAAAATCCACGAGAATGGACACCGGCTGGGCTACGCCAATGGCATAGGCGATCTGGACCTCGCATTTTCTGGCCACGCCTGCTGCCACGATGTTTTTGGCGATATGGCGGGCCATGTATGAGGCGCTGCGGTCCACCTTGGAAGGATCCTTGCCTGAAAAAGCGCCGCCGCCATGACTTCCCTGGCCTCCGTAGGTGTCCACGATGATTTTACGACCGGTAAGACCGCAGTCGCCCATGGGACCGCCCACTTCGAATTTGCCCGTGGGGTTGATGAAGTACTTGGTATCATCCCCGATCATTTCAGCGGGCACCACCTTTTTGACAACTTCCTCGATCACGCCTTCCTTGATCTGTTCATAGGTGACATCGGCTGTATGCTGGGTGGAAATAACCACGGTGTCCACGCGTTTGGGCCTTCCGTCCACATACTCGATGGTGACCTGGGATTTTCCGTCCGGGCGCAGGAAGTCCAGGATGTTGTTTTTGCGGGCTTCGGCCAGCCGCTGGGTGAGTTTGTGGGCATACAAAATGGGCATTGGCATGAGTTCGTCTGTCTCATCGCAGGCGTATCCGAACATCAGTCCCTGGTCGCCCGCACCCTGCTCCTTGAAAAGGCCCTTGCCTTCGTCAACGCCCTGGGCAATATCCGGGGATTGTTTGTCTATGCTTGTCAGCACCGAACAGGTCTGCCAGTCAAATCCCATATCAGAGGAGCAGTAGCCTATATCCTTTATAGTCTGGCGAACGGTGTCAGGAAAATCTACAGTCGCCTGGGCTGTGATCTCACCGGCGATAAAGGCCAGGCCGGTTGTGACAAGGGTTTCGCATGCCACGCGGCAGCGCTTGTCCTGTTTAATAAGTGCATCGAGAATTGAGTCAGATATTTTGTCTGCCACCTTGTCAGGGTGGCCTTCTGTAACGGATTCTGAGGTAAATAGAAAACTTTTCTGCGTCATTGGTGTGCTCCTTTTTGTCTTTCAGATTAAAGTTTCAGTAGTTTAAATTCCGGCACTTTTTATCTTCTGCTTTGATTTGGCGACAGCATTGTGTTGTCAATAAGCCGGGTCTGCCCGATTTTTACCGCCAGGGCCATCAAAACCGGGCGATCTATTACAGAGACATCTTCAAGGGTTTCCGGGTCGCAAATTTTTATGTAATCAACGGCAGTTTCCGGTGCGGAAGAAATGGTGTCAAGAGCCTTTTCAACCAGGACCTGAGGCCGGGTTTCGTCTTTTGAAACCATCTGCTCTGCATCTTTAAGTGCGCGAAACAGGCTCAATGCGGATTGTCGCTGCTGTGCAGTCAAGTACTTATTTCTCGAGCTCATTGCCAGTCCGTCTGATTCTCGTACAGTGGGGGCGCCTATAATTTTGATATCGAAATTAAGGTCGGCAGTCATTTTTCGTATAACAGCCAGCTGCTGATAGTCTTTTTCTCCAAACACTGCGTAATGGGGCTTTACAATATTAAACAGCTTGGCCACAATCGTCATAACACCGGTAAAATGCACGGGCCTGGAAAGCCCGCACAGGTGGTCAGGCAGATTGGTCTGCCTGATATAGGTTTCGTAGCCCTGTGGGTACAAGTCCTGTTTTTCCGGCATAAACAATATGTCAGTGCCGGTTTCTGC
>JAGXLE010000204.1 GCA_018334855.1 Desulfobacterales bacterium
GCCGACATGCTGGCAGACCTGGTGGATTTTTTCAGCATCGGCACCAACGACCTGGTGCAATACACCCTGGCCATTGACCGGGGCAACCGGCACGTGGCCCATCTCTACAGCCCCCTGCATCCTGCTGTGATCAGGCTCATAAGACACGTTGTGGATGCCGGGCGCTACAGGGGCAAAAAAACTTACATGTGCGGGGAAATGGCGGCAGACCCCATCAATCTTCCCATTCTTTTGGGCCTTGGCATAGAGGAGCTGAGCATGGCCCCCCAAAGCGTACCGGAAATCAAGAACCTGATCCGCAAGATCAGCGTCAGCGAGGCCCGGAAACTTATGAGCACCCTTCTGCAGCAGCCCTCTGCGGCCAACATGCAGCAAATCATCAAGGATGCCTTCGGCGATATCCTGCTTGAAGACGTTTACGCCGAATAGCCGAACTCACACAGACAAAATTATGACGCACAGCGAGAATCACCCATGAGCCGTGAACATATTAAAAAGATAACCGAAAACCGCAAGGCTCGCCATGAATTTTTCATCCTCGACGAATTCGAGGCAGGCATGGAGCTGAAGGGAACAGAGGTCAAGTCCCTGCGCCAGGGGCGGGCCAACCTAAAGGACTCCTACGCAAAATTCAAGGATGGTGAGCTCTGGCTGTACCAGATGCATATATCTCCCTATCCCTTTGCTTATTATGACAACCACGAGCCTGAACGCCCCAGAAAACTGCTGATGCACAGATCAGAACTAAAAAGGCTCTACGGCAAAATAAAGGAAAAGGGATACGCCCTGATCCCTCTGCGGATTTACTTCAAGGACGGCAAGGCCAAGGCGGCCCTGGCCCTGGCCCAGGGAAAACGCAAGTACGACAAGAGAAGAGCTATCAAGGAACGCGAAGTCGCCCGCGAAATGGACCGCGCCAAAAAAAACGCCCGCTAAAAAGCGGCTTCTATTGACAACCCGCCGGGAATTCATTATTTTATATATGTAATAATTAACAGCTTCTGGTACCCATCGAAACGGCTTACCGCAATGAGGGGGCGAAACGGCTTCGACGGGGACATGGAAGCAATGGCTGCATACCGAGTTCCGCTGGCTCGTAAAAACCGGCGGCGTCTAAACACAAAAGCAGACGATTATAACTACGCCCTAGCTGCTTAAAGCCAGCTAGCGTCCTTCCGGGTTTTTTCCTGCGGACCCGGTACAGGGCGTCGATCAGCAGGATAGCCGATCCGGGATGCCTGTTCCCGGTAAGGCGAAACTCAAACAGGCTAGCGGTTTAAGGATCCAGTCTGAAGGAGCCTTAAACTGCGAAATCCAAAATTCAGACTAAGTATGTAGATGCCGTTGTGGAATGTTTCCGGACGCGGGTTCGACTCCCGCCGCCTCCACCAATTATTTCATAAAAGCGCCTCCAGATAAGGGCGTATAATCTTTTTTACCCGGCAAATGCCCGCATAATGCATGAGAGACTCCGCATCAACCTGTTTGCGTTCTCTGTAAAAACGAATCGCTTCAATGGCCGTATCAAGCCCCACCCTGTTTCTGAATTTGAAGCAGTCGGCCAGTGTCTTTTCCGGGCTGTAGATACGCACGGTAAAACCGTCTATTTCATGGATTTCCACTCCCGCGGAAAAAAGAAACCAGGGCAATTATTTTCGGGTTGAAAGAATTCACAGGGTGAATTTGTAAATATTGTTGAAAAAACAAAAGATTTCAATGTAAAATATACAGTAAGCAGGCCGGACGGCTTTTCATTCGAAAAAAGGAGAGGCGGCTATGACCACGCGAGAACAGATCGTGGAATTGCTGAAAGAAAAACAGCCCTATTTGGCAAAACAATACAACGTAAGAAGAATCGGGCTTTTTGGGTCCTATGCAACGGGAATCCCTGATGAAAAAAGCGATATCGATCTTATTGTGGAGTTCAACGGTCCGGTCGGGTTCCGGTTTATTGAGCTGTCGGAGTATCTCGAAAACCTCCTGGAAAGGAAGGTGGACCTGCTGACCGTTGACGGGGTGCGTGGTATCCGGGTTCCCCGTGTTGCCCGGTCAATCGAGGAGAACATTGTATATGTCTGAACGCACGGACGCGGATTTTCTCACCGATATTCAGGAGGCCATCAGCCGCATAAAAAAATACACAACCGGTATAACCTATGCGAATTTCCTGGCCGATACGAAAACACAGGACGCCGTCATACGCAACCTGGAAATTATCGGCGAGGCAACCAAAAATCTCAGTGGGGACCTGCGGGACCTCTACAGGGATGTTCCCTGGAAAAGCATGGCCGGAATAAGGGATCGCTTGATTCACGACTATTCGGCGTCAATCTCGATATCGTGTGGCAGGTTGGTGCTGAGGAACTTCCCGGCGTAGCCGAGTCCATCGAAAAGATTATCTGCCGGGAAAATGGCGGATAACCAAAAACAGCAAACATTTTCCTGTGCCCAATGAAAGCTGCCCCACACTGACATTCCAGGACAGAAAATGGCTATACAGCTATAAGACCTTGGTTCTTAGGGTAATGGTTCTTAGGGTCTAATGGTTCTTAGGGTCGGACCTAAATAACAAATTAAAATATCAGTAAATACGTTTTAAAAAAGCCCGTGTTTCCCCTTTAGAGCACCATTTTCCCCATAAAATCAGGCGCTGTAAGTAAGAAAAGCAGCCATCTATTGCCAGGTGCAAATCCAGATTTTTGAACTAACTTTTGTCTTACGCTTATGGCATCTGTGGGTTATATGCCAGGCATAGTCAGGCAAAAATACCCGTTGGCTTCGGGCTTGTTTGTTTACACCGAGGTTTTTAGTATTAAAAAATGCATTTTAAAGCAAATTTAAGGCCTTTCACATCGCCTTTATTCATTAAAATCAGTAATTTGTGTAGGTCCGACCACCCCGTCCGACCCCGACCGTCCGCCCCGTCCGCCACTATAAAAGCTGGTGGTTCCGGCGGCGCACGATGCTTTCCCTCCTTTGGAACCCATCTTTTTGCCTTATGGATAATAAATGATTATAACCATAACACAAATCAAACAAAATCAAGACGACACACAAAGGACGGAAACCGCTATGGGCACGCATGATCTAAAATATTTTTTAAAGGACTCCATCCGCAAAAGCGTGGACTTTTCACGTACTGACCAATCCCGGGGCGTGCCGCCGCCGCCCATTGAAAAGCCATGCCCCAAAGGTGTCCGGAAAATAGATCTTCCCAGAAGCCAGCATTGGCAGACCATAGAACCGATTCCGGTGGCCGATGCGATTGCAAACCGAAAATCGCGCCGTATCGCCACCAGGGGAAGCATTTCACTTGCGGAGTTGTCCTTTCTGCTGTGGGCCACCCAGGGTGTTCGGCAAAAGGAAGGCATGTATAACGCCCTGCGCACTGTGCCCTCTGCCGGATGCCGCCACTCCTTTGAGACCTATATCGCGGCATTCCGGGTAGAAGGCCTGGAAAAGGGTATATACAGGTATCTGCCGCTGAGCCATCAGCTCGCGGAAGTCACCGCAGAGGAAAACCTGG
>JAGXLE010000205.1 GCA_018334855.1 Desulfobacterales bacterium
GGGAAGCTGCGTTTATCAGATCCCGCGTTTGTTCCTGACAATGTATGTATTGTTACCGGCGCAGGTACGGGAATTGGCCGCGCTACGGCAGTTACAGCGGCAGCAAACAACCTGACGGTCCTCGGAGTGGATATTGATGCCACGGAAGGGGAAAAGACCCGGGAGATAGCCCGTGATATGGGCGGGCAGATGGTTTTTTACAAGGCGGACCTCACTGATGACCGGGATGTTGAAACTACAGTTGCAGAGGCGCGCAATCTCGGTGTCGTCAAATACCTTGTCAACATTGCCGGCACCCAGCACATTGACGCAATTGAAGATTTTCCCATGGAAAAATACGATTTGATGCATCGGCTCATGCTCCGCGCCCCGTTTTATCTTTCCAAGCTTGCGATCCCGCTTATGAAAGAATCTGAAGAAGGCACCGGGGTCATCGGGAATATGTCTTCGGTACATGGCCATATGACAACCAAAAACAAAGCGGTCTATAATATTGCCAAATTTGGTTTACGAGGGCTCAGCCAATCGATATCTGCCGAGGGCGGCGGGAAAATCCGTTCCTTTACCGTCAGCACCGGTTATGTAAAGACCCCCCTGGCATTGCATCAGATTCCGGCCCAGGCCCGTCAGAGGGGGATTTCAGAGGAAGAAGTGGTTACAGATGTCATGATGGGCCGTTCCCGGATCAAGGAAATGATGAGCCCCGTCGAGGTGGCCAACATTTTTATTTTCGGGATTTCCCGTCATGCCAAATATATGGTCGGCAGCGATCTGCTGTTTGACGGTGGAATGGTGCTGACATACTAGAAACTCAAAGGAGGAAAGCCATGAAGAGAAGAGATTTTTTAAAGGGGCTGGCAGCAACCAGCGGTGGTGTTGCACTTTCCGGTGCTGTCGGTACATTGAGCAAAGCTCGGGCCCGAAAAGGGGGACAGGAAGATTTCGGCGAGGTCAAAAGTGTTAAAGTCCACTGTATTTCCGAGACCAGCTGGTTTGACAATGCAACCCTCGGAAAAGATATCAAGCAGGCCGGCGGTATTAACACCAACCAGTATGAGGTTGCCTACACCGAGGAGAACCTGGGGGGATACGCCGCACTGGTCGAGGTTGAAGCCCTGGACGGCACCGTAAAGAAATACCTTCTCGACAGCGGGTGGAGCAACGACTGGATGGATTATGTTTTTGAAAAAGACGGCATTGACAGGATGCTTCAAAACAAGGAAATTGACACGCTTTTTATCTCGCACGACCATATTGATCATTTTTTCGGCATTGAAAGTACGTTAAAGCATCAGCCGGATATTAAAATGTACTTTCCCGGCACGGCCATGAAAAAAAGTTTCGAACTGCTCAAAGGTGCGGATTTTTCAGCAACACCCGGATGCCCGAAAAATTCCGTTCCGCACAAGGGCGAGCTGATTGTGACCAATACGGACAAGCTCTATAAGATTCAGGACGGCATGGCGCTGAAATTCTTTGATGCCCCGGCAACCCTGCAGGTAAGAGGAGAAAACGTTCTTTACTTCAAGATCAAAGACAAGGGCTACGTCACAGTAACCGGCTGCTGCCATCCCGGTATAATGACGCTTCTCAACCATGCCCGCAGGAATTTCAAAGATGGAAACAGGAATTACGGCTGTTACGGCGGCCTGCACATTGCCGTGTTTGAAAACTGGGACCCGAAGTTTGACGATATCATCAGGGGTGTGAAGAGCTTTAATATGCAAAGAATCGGCTGCAATCACTGCACCGGCTGGATCTGGGCCGAAAAGGCGGAAAAAGCGGGGCTGCCGATCATTCACGGCACAGATAAGCATGAATCCTATAAAAAAGTAGGCACCCTGGCGCATTCGAAAACAAGCAATGTTTATCTCGGAAATGGCGACTCGGTGACTTTTTAACCGGATAATGATTCAATCGATAATTATAAAGCGGGGGTTGGACCATGAGCAGCAGTCCGAAGGATGAATTTTGGCTGGAGGAACGGCAACTTGAACCCCGGTGGGCGCTTGCGGCCTCAGGGCTTGTCAATCTGGGGGTTTGGATCGCTGCGGTTTTTATCGTGTGGTGGATCGTTTTTTCCAATGAAGGGATATTTAAGCTCTATACGCCGCTTCTTGGGTTTTCTCTGGTCATCTGGACATTGTTGATTATTCTGTGGCAGGCTGAATTGTTCGATTTCTGGCCCTTTTCCCGGCGATTTCTGCAGACCGCACATCCGCTGGCAAAAGGGGCTGTCTTTACAGCAATTACGATTGCGGTTTACTTGGTGCTGATTTTCGGGATTGTGTTTTTCATTATTGGCAAACTGGGCATCACCTATTTTAATTGGAACAGTTTGATGGAATTCGGCGAGCTGGGTCAGGACATGAACTCTGTGCGGGAGAACACTTCCTGGGCCATGCTCTGTCTTTCAATTCCGTTTTTTCTTGTCAGTGTCTGGTTTATGAGAGGCGTGGGCAAAGATCTCTTCTACGAACTCAAGGAGCCCAAGTTCGGTCTGGCCAACTGGCTGTTTGTGGTGGTTATTGCCATCCCTTTATATGCGGTTTTTTTTCACCCGCACCTGGGAAGCATGTTTTATCCGCAACAGATATACACGGCAGTACCGCCATGGTGGAAGGCGATCGCCCACACCAACAGCGCCGAGTACACGCTCGGCATTCTTTTCTGTTCGGTGATCGGGGTGTTTTATACGCTGCATCTTTGGGACGGCTGGCCCTTGAATCTTGTAAGAAGACAGCCCTGGCGGTTTATTTATTTTGCAGTGGGAAGCTTGGTTATCGGTTATCTCATTTTACGCATTCAGCTCTGGATTTTTGACTGGCTCTGGCACGAGGCTTACGTCGGCGGTCAGAACAAGGCCAGCTTTGGCTGGCGCTATAGTCACACAGTGACCATGGCCAATTTCGTACTTGTGATCGCGCTTGTTCAGAATTTGTTTTTCGGTGCTTTTTATGAAAAAATGAACGTGATTTTGCGCAGTATTATAAAAACAGTGGTCGCCATTGTACTGGGACTGGGTTTTGCCTGGGGCTATTACAGCTGGGGCCCCCTGCTCCTGGGAGTGACCGAAGGGGTTTCGCATCCCTCGGAAAACGCTTCGGCATTTCTGATCATGACAATTAATATTCTCATGATTCAGGATCTTTTTATGGACCGCTGGCCCGGCTATCGGCTTAAAAAGTAAAAAAAAGGAGATTCTTTGGCCCCCGAGTACCCAATGGCGCATATCGACCCAGTGGCTGTTTTCGAAAGCAGCTTTCACAGCATGTTTCTCGAAATTTTCAACAATGAGAGCGTGAGTGAATATTTCGGTTTTTGGCGGATCAGCCCTTTTCATTCCGCGGACGGAATGCCGGGTTGGTATCTATGGTTTCAGGAGAAACCCGGCGTTTACGGACTTTTTGTTGAGGATGCGGTTTGTCTGTATGGGGATGAGAAAAGTGACAATCCGCCTTCTTTTGTGGCGGGCCGGATTCGCATCATGTATTACCCGGATGTGGAAGAAGAAGTGTTTGAAA
>JAGXLE010000206.1 GCA_018334855.1 Desulfobacterales bacterium
TTACACCCGGGCCGCCGGTGGGCGATGCCAGGTAGCTGGGGACCGCGGCTGAAGGGCCTGCCATGACATGGCCGTAAAACAGTTCGCTTCCCCACAGCCGCATCCGGACAATTCCCTGGTGGCCCATTTTTCGGGCTTCTGCTTCGATCTGCCCGGCCAGCTCGATTTCCGGTATGCCCTCTTTCAGCAAACCCGGAACAGAGGCTGCCAGCCGGTCGGAGAATCCTGCGGCTTCGCGTATACGCCCGATCTCGTAATCCGACTTCACAGCGCGGATCATCCGGATGGCCGTGCTTATATCCCGGATATCGGTATTGTCAAATATCTGTGCAAAACTGAAATAAAGATTTGCCGGTATTACGTCGAGCTCCATGCCGAGTCTTTCCGGCACCGCCAGACCGTGCTGTCTGAGTATCCCTGGAATTTCGCCGGGACCGGAAAAAGAAACAATATTTTCTACAGCAGATTCTGCAGAAGCGCGTTTGAAATCTTTCCTAACCATCAGCACCGGCTCGCCGTCTGCCGGAATATAGAGGTTTGCCTGCTGGGCGGTGCCGCTGAAGTAGAAAAGGTCCGCCTTTTGCAGGATCAGTGCTCCGTCGATATTTTCTTTCCGCAGATGCTGCCGGAGCTTTTCCTGCCGGGCCTCCAGTTCGCTCAACGGGGTGTATCGCATGGGCGTTTCCATCAACGGTTCCTTTCTCGCATGAGTTGAAAAATTCGGGACATTGAAATATAAATGTCATTGTCCCCGGCTCATGTCAAGCAGGCCGGAAGAAGCAAAGCAATGAAAAACTTTTATAAACCGCCGCCCATCGGCACCGTGCGAAAGCACTTAAAGAGGCCGCTTGCTTTTTGCAGGACCTGAAAAATCTGCCGGCGGCTGCTTCAGGAAAACCTAAACTGAGCGATTTTCAAGTTTGCCGCAGATACAAGGAAGAGCAGACTCGCTATAGTCAACTATGCGAGGCTGTATCTGACGCAGTAGATGCGGTAAAATTGGAAATCCCGGAGGGTTTGCCGATTTTTAAAATAGAAATGGATGTTATCCTTTCAAATCAATTGCTTTTAAAAATCTGAAACGCTCAATTTAGGGAAAAGCAAAAATATTGCACACCAGCGGCCGGAATGATAATATGTAATAAAAATCATTATTAAAAATGCGTATCAGTGTCCACCCGGAAATCCAACCTGAAGGCGCAGGCTCATGAGTACCAAACCCACTTATGAGGAACTGGAACAGCAGGTTCTGGCCTTGAGCCAGGAAGCCCAGCGCTGCCAGATAGCCGAATCAGCCTTTTACCGCCAGAAAGCATACCTGGAAGCCCTGCATGAGACTTCGCTGGGACTTATAGACAAGCTCGACAAGGAAGAACTGCTGGAAAACATCCTGGACCGGGCGGCCTCGCTTACCGGAACTGCGCATGGATATATCTATCTTCGGGAACCGGGCGAGGATACCATGAAGATGCAGATGGGCATGGGATTTTTCAAGGGCCAGCTGGGCAGGCGGGTCGCAAGAGGTGAGGGGATGGGCGGATGCGTCTGGGAGCAGGAAGCCCCGCTGCTTGTAGATGACTACCAGTGCTGGCCTGGCCGCATTCCTGACAAAAATCTTGACGAGCTGCGCTCTATAGTTGGCATTCCTATGAAGTCCGAGTCTGAAGTGGTTGGCGTGATAGGGCTTGCCCATGTGGATGAACAAAGGCGGTTTACACAGGAGGATTTGACCGTTTTGGAGCGTTTTGCCGCCCTGGCGCTGCTGGCACTTGAAAAGGCAGGTCTTTATGCGGATGTCCGGCGCGAGCTTGCAGAGCGCAAGCGCGCCGAGGCGGTTCTGCGGGAAAGCGAGGCCCGCTACCGTACCCTGCTGGAGTCTTCTCCCGATCCGATCGTGGTCTACGACATGAAAGGCGTGGCCACTTACGTAAATCCGGCCTTTGAACAGACCTTCGGCATGTCCCGCGATGAACTGCTGGGCAGGCAGATAGATTTTGTACCGGATGAGAGCTGGCCCGAAACCCGCCAGGCTATAGAAAAGATGCTTTCAGGGCAGAAAATTACCCTGTTTGAAACCAGGCGCCTGACAAGGGATGGCAGGGTGCTCGACATACAGCTTAGCTCTACGCTCTATCGCGGTGTAGACGGTCAGCCGGCGGGCAATATCGTGATCCTTCGCGATATCAGCGCGCAAAAACAGGCTGAAAAAGAACTGCAGAGCTATCGCGACCAGTTGGAAGAGCTGGTGGCTGAAAGAACAGCCGAGCTGGAAAAAGCCAACCGGGAACTCGAAGAGCAGGTAGAGGAGCGAAAGCGGGCTGAAAATTCTCTCCGGGAGCATCAAAAGGATCTGCGCGCCCAGTCTCATCACCTTGAAGAGGTCAATACCGCACTCAGGGTCCTTTTAAAGCAGCACGAGGAGGACAAGCGAGAGCTTAGCGACATGGTGCGGCGAAACGTTGAAGAACTTGTCACCCCCTATCTGGAAAAGCTGTCAAGCAGCAGACTCGATACCCGCCAGAAGACACTGTTAAATATCCTGGAGACAAATCTAAACAATATCGTTTCCCCGTTTATCAACCGGCTCACGGCTCAGATGGGCAATCTGACCCCTATGGAAATCAGGGTGGCAGACCTGATAAAGGCGGGAAAAACCAACAAGGAAATTGCCGAACTGCTTCTGGTCTCCAAAAACACCGTGTTGTTCCACCGTCATAATATACGAAGCAAATTAAACATAAAAAACAAGAAGATAAACTTGAGAGCACATTTGTTGTCCTTTGAAAAATAGTGGGTATAACCTGCTATTTTACTGCTATTTTATAGGGTTGACATTTTTCTTGAGCAGGTTCAAATTAAGATTAAAATCTTAAACATTGTTCACGCCAAAAAACCAGAGATTGCTATGGCAAATTTAAATGTTTCAGATGTAACACTTACTTTCGGCGGGCTTCACGCCCTGTCATCGGTTAACCTCGAAATCGAATCCGGACAGATCACCTCTGTTATCGGTCCGAACGGTGCAGGCAAAACCAGCCTGTTAAACTGCATTTCCGGATTTTATCATCCGACCAAAGGCGAGATTCATTACGATGGCCAACGTCTTACAAAAGCTTCACCCCATCAGATTTCAAAGATCGGCATTTCCAGGGCTTTCCAGAACCTGGAATTGTTCCGGGGAACCTCGGTGCTAAACAACCTGATGCTGGCGCGCCACAAGGATCTTTCCTACAACCTTTTTAATGCCGTTGTTTTTTTCGGAAAAGCTTCCCGGGTGGAGGCTGAAAACCGGAAATATGTTGAAGACGTGATTGATTTTATGGAACTGGAGCCGTATCGCAACCAGGTAGTGGGCAACCTGAGTTACGGCATACAGAAAAGAGTTGAAGTGGCCCGCGCCCTTACACTGACCCCGGAGGTGATTCTGCTCGATGAGCCCATGGCGGGAATGAACATCGAGGAAAAAGAGGACATGGTCAGATTTATTTTTGATATGAAAAATGAATGGGACATTACCGTGGTGC
>JAGXLE010000011.1 GCA_018334855.1 Desulfobacterales bacterium
CCTTTTTAGACGTATTTTCCGGAAATCGAGCGGCGGAGTCCCTTGAACAGGCAAGCACGACCACCTTGGCCCTGCCTGCAGAGGCAGAACTCGTCTCTGTCTATGCGCTTTCTGCAACGAGCGGCCTTGTCGCCCTTCGATACCGTAAAGCAGGCAATTATGACCTGACCGAGCGGCAATGCTTCCGGGCTGTGAAGCGCCTTAAAGCAGACGGCGCCTTGTACCGGGATTTGCTGGAAGCGTTTCAAAGCGGGAAAAATCAGGAGAGCTCGCATTTGGCAAAAACGACCTCGGACAAAGACCACAAAGCCAGGGCCCAACGGGAGCTGGTTAACGACTGGGTGCCCCTTTTCCGGATGCTTCAGTCCAGGGCGGCTCTTTTCTCTTCTTCTGTGTCGCCCCTGCCGAGCGACCACTTTTTACGAAGCCAGCCGGAGTCGGCACCGAGTTCCAAGGAGTTCGACCGGCTCATGGAAAAAGCAAGGAGTTTCCAGGCCTGCAGCCAGTGGCTACCGGCGCTGGAACTGTGGTGCCAAATTGCCGCTTCCAGTGCGGGACAGCGCAGACATACGGCAGTGTTTTCCATTGTGACCGCCCTTGAGCATCTGGGCGAACAGCATCTGGCCGAAATGATGCTGCGCGGCCTGTACCTGTATCCTTTCGGGGAAAGCCCCCGGCAAATGTCGGATACCGCTTTTGATCGACTGGAGGCAATGTATGATGCGGACACTAATTTTGCTCGGCTGTCCCTGCTTTATGCAGCCGAGGCCATGCAGGATCCCTCGTCGGAAACACTGAAATCCCTGTGCCGGATTCTGGCAGCAGGGGATCAGCCCAGAATGGCTTTGTCTATGGGGTTGGTCCTGCCCCGACAAGCGCAGCCGCTGCCGGTCATGTTGCGTTCAGCCCTGCGCCTGAACTGGAAAACGCTGTATGACGAGCTTGTTTCCCGAATCGAGGAATCAAAGGACCAGTCCTTCTGGCGCGCTTTGGGACAAATCCAGGACGGCGATTACCGCCAAGCCAAGCGCTATCTGGACCATGCAGGAGACCGGGGCAGGCAACTGGGGAAAAGGCTCAACTCGGCACTGAGCATCGCGGACCAACTGGACTCGGAAGATTTGAACACACGGGTGCAGGGCGTCATGGCCTGGGAAAATTGGCAGGGGAATCAAATTGGTACATATTACTGGCACAACAGCTCCAGCCTGATCACAGAGCACTCCGGGGGCTTCATCCTGGACAACCAGGCAAGAGATCTCGATTTTCAAGGGTACCTGGCCCGGCCGGGCAAGCCGGTCAAAATCGAGGTCTACGGGCCCACAAAACTCCGGTTAGAATGCCGTCCCCTTCATCCGGGCAAAGCGGATGCGCCCCCGTTCAATGACTGGGTAACGGTAGAGGGCAATACTACCCGCAGATATATGCCCATCACCAACAATCGACCGGCACCGGGGCTTCGCCTTGTCGGGAGCGAACGTCTCCCGGGAGCTGCCGAAATGCTTGAGTTTTCCGTGCAAGCCGGACCGCATACTCTTTCTGTCGAACCCGGCAAAAGGGACTGCGTGATCCGGGTCAGTGCCCGCAGGCCGCAGTTTTCATTCGACATATTGCCGCAATTATCCCGCAAAAACGTCGCAACGGTGCTTTCCGGCCCCTCTAACCAGAAGGATAAGGAGACTGCAGAGTGGAAAACCTACTGGGATGCAGACGCTACCATCTTTATCTATCCCAACGGTAAGACCAGGGCCTACTCCAAAGCCTCAATCTTTGAACAAATTCCCTATGCCCGCCCGGAAAAAAACAACGTGCTTTCCGGCTGGCGGCAGCTTTCTGCTATCCGGAAAACTCCGCCGCCCGGCCCGGAACATGCCCTGGCCAAAAGCGATTTTAAGCGAGCCCTTTCCCGCTGCAGCGAACAAACCCCGGCATCGGTCCGGGAGAAAATGGCCATACTGCTGCGCATGGCGGAAACCGGCTCCTCGGCCGCAGAGCTTGCCGATGCCAGGGCCAGGGCGTTGTTTGCCCGTCATCGGGATGTGAACGGATTGGATAGCCTTTTAACCCGGTTGTCCCGGGGCCAGAAAATGAACTGGCATTCGGTGGAAAATATTTACGGCGGCCGCGGTATCCGATATGTCCGGTTTCCCCGATGGCGCTCGGACACACCGTCTTTACGGGTGCGAAAGGCCCTGCTGGGCCCGAAGTCGGACGCGGAAGAGATCTTGTCCGGCGGTCAGCGACTGGTTATATCCAGCGAAAACGAACAACCCGGCCGCCTTCGGCTTGATCTGATATACGGTGACCTGCCCTTTCTTCACCCGACAGCCTTGAAGGCGACCTGCCAAATCGATGACCGCGCGGCAAAAAGGCTGTTCTTCAAGCCCGGTGAAAAAATCCGGAAACGCCTGGAATTCAGGCTCTCCAGCGGTGCCCATGCTGTCCGGGTCAGGATGTCTGAAAATAAGGTCAACCAATTTTTACGAGTCGCGGTCCCCCCAGGAAACCGGCAAGCGGCGGGGCCTTTTGTTGGCGGTTTAAAACCTTATAAGGAACGGGGGTATTTTGTCGCCACGAACCGCGACCCACTCCGAACTACCATCGCGGGACCGACCTGGCTTCGCATCGACAGGTGGATAGACGGGGAAGTAACGTGCGAATACCGATATATTAAAAAGGGCAGACAACAAATTGTGCTCGGGGCCGAAAAACCCGGGCAGCAAACCCTTTATCGCCTGTATCAGCGAAAAAAAGACCTGACAGAAAAGGTGCAGCCTCTGCAATTGCGGGATCGCAAAGTGGAATTTGACCCTTTGGCGCCGCCATGTTTTGAAATGTCCGGAGATAATGATCGGCCGTTTTCGGAGTGTGAAGAAGACGTTTTACACGGCCGTCATGAAGACGGCACCTGGTCAGCGGGTGTGCGGGCTTTCCGTCGTCGCAGCCTGTTCGAGGATTTCGAGGGCGGCGATGAGCCGGAACGCTTTTTCGAAGTCTTCGGGACCCACCGGTTTTATCAACCCTACAAAAACCGGTATTTCCGGACCAGATTTTTGACCCGATACCGGGATTTTGGAGGACCCACGCTGGGTATTGAAGAAGAGATCACTTTTTACCCAAGATACGTGCCTTTTCATTTCCGGCTTCAGGGACAGGCCTTTGCCCAGAACCCGGCCTCCGAGGACCTGGGCTACTTCGGCCGGGGCCAAACGGAATGGTTGGGCAGGATAGAGGCCACCGCCTATCAGAATCGTCGGATCAGTCCCAAAACCTATCACCGGCCCTCGGTGTCGATATTCGGAAGGTATTTGAGCTTAACAAGACGCTCGGCCTATGAGAGCAAACGGATCGATCAGGATGTGTATACGCCCTATAAAGCGGATCACAAGGCAGGCCTTTCCGTTTCGGAACGCCTCGTCCACAAGCCATGGCAAGATACCATCTGGGCAGCCGGCGGGGGGCTGACCAGCAATGAAGACCTTAATCTGCTCAAACCCGACCATTTGGGGCTATGGTGCCAATGGAACCAGTTGCTTTATCCTTTCGAGGTAAAAGCTGAATATCGCACGATCCATTATTTTTCAGATGATGATCGAGACGACGGCTTATGGCGGCATTTTATCAGCCTTGGTGCATCATGGAATCACTGGTACAGAAACAAGGATCGTATTGAAATAAACGTGGGAATCAAAAAGGCCCTTGACCGAGATGATCAGTATAGCGCCTGGGCCGGCATCGTCTGGCATTTCTCCCGAGGCCAGAGTCTGCAGGATTTCAGGCCGGGCGATCCCGAATTCCAAACCTTGAAAAAAAATCAGCTGCTGCAGAAACCCTAAATTGTATCCAATTATTATGAAACGATTGCCGAAAAAACTTTTAACCCTGCTCGATTCGGGCATTGTTCCGGCCTTTTATAAGCTTCATGAAAAAAGCCGAAATCGTTTCGCTCGTGAGTTTATGGAGCATCGTAAGGCCATCGGCCGGAAACCCGCCTGGACCGAGTCCGGAAAACTTGCCGTAGAGGTAGTGGAATTCCTGGCTGGGCGAATTGAAACGCTTACTGCCGGAATTGAACGCCTTCAGCATTTGCTTGATGATTTTAATTATCGATACAGCCGGGCCAACACCCGGCGGGAACGAAGGGTCCAGGTGCTGGAGTTTTCCCGACAGCTCGGTGCGGGATACTGGCAGTTGTGGGGCGATCGGCGCGCCTTTTCCCGCTGGTTCGGACATGACGCAATCACGGAACGATGCTTGCGAAAAATTGCGGACAAGGAAGCGGATCTGATATTCGTGCTGACCCTGATGGGAGCGCTGTCGAAAAAAGCCTTGTCCGACGGGGCTGAAAAAAGCCGCCAACGACAGGTCTGGCAGCAGTTGAAATTGGAGCAGCATTTAACCGGCCTTTTGACCTATTCCGGGGACAACCGGGTAAGGCTGCATGCTTTTAAATGTCTGGTTTCAGCGATCCGGTTGTTGGATGGGCAATTGCGGAAAAACAGCCTCGCACAAAATACAGTGACCTTTATTTACCGCTCCGCGCTGGAAAGCCGGGAAGATACTTGGATCCAGGTTGAAGCGTTAAACCTGCTGCGACACTTGTCTCCGGCAACACTGGAAACCGTGATTGAAAAACGTCTGACGCAGCCAAAGGACGGCGAAGACCTTTTCGTGCGCCGTCGTTGCGCCGTTTTGTTAGGGCAAGTTCTGGATCGATTGACCGGGGGAGCCGATCTTTTGTGGACCGCAGCTAAGGACAGAAGTGCTTACGTTCGGCAGGCAGCGGCTGAATCCGCGGGGACGGCGCTGCAGAAAAAAGCGGATTCACGGATCTGGGAGACACTGCAAGCTCTTGCCGAAAAGGATTCCGCCCCGGAAGTCCGCGCCAAAGTCATGCTTGCCTGCATTCCGTTAATCGATACAGAAAATTGTTTTTATTCCGTACTTCAATTGTGGACCCGGGGCATTTCCCAGGAAACCAATGTTTTTGTGCGCCGTACTGCTTTAAAAGCAATCTCTGCAGCAGCAGAGCTGATAGAGGCGAAATCCAACAGGATGCAGACATATTGTGATGCTGTTATTCCGCTCTTGGAAGAGTTGCACGTCAGTGACGATAATATATTCATCCGCCGCCAGTGCGCCCAGACCCGGGAGCGTCTCTCTGTTTTGGCGGACCCTGCCCTTGAGAATCTGTCGGGCAGATTAAAACAAAAGCTTCAGGCCCTCCGGCCGGGTAAAAGCGTTAAAATACCATGGCAAACGTTGCCCAAAACCGATCTGTCGCGTATCTACCGCACTCTTTCGGTAATGGCCCAGAAAGATTATGGATTTACAATAAGCCATGCGTTCGGCGGCCTTAGAATCTGGCGGGGCGATGTTTATGTTTTCCGGCTCTGGCGCCTTTTTTTCGAATTTTTTCATCCGTCTCCTTACAAACGGCAGGGCTACAAACACACCATCGGGCGTAAACTATTCGGCCGGGTGCGGATTCCGTCTGCAATAACCGCGGAATTAAGCCGGACCAATGTGCCCGGCGAGCCACTTTTCATGCCCGAGGAAGAAGGCTGGCGACCTTATCTGCCCCTGGTCGACGAGGTTTTTTCCAGCCTGTTCTTAACGGTTAGCGCCAAGCCGGTGTTGATCTATACCAGCGAGGGCATTACTGAAGTCGTTCCGCCCCGCTCGCTTTTCAAGCGGTTTCAGGCTTGGTGGAAATTAACCACTCGTTTTTCCGGTTTTGCTGATTTGCGCAACTGGACTCCCGGGAGCCGCTACCTTCCTGCAGACTATACCTCCAGCCTGGCCGCCCTGGGATTCGATTTTTCCTTTAAGGGATATACCGGGTCAAATGGACAGCCGGATACGGACAGCGAGGTGCAGAAATTTTTCCCGGGCTTGGTGCCGTTTCTCACCCCCGGGACTTGGCAGGCGTTTAAGGACTATTTTTTTTCAATTTACGGCAACACCCTTTATGAGCTGGGCATTTTCGCTGGCGCCCTTTTGCTGATATTCGCAGGCCGGCAAATTTACTTGAGCTACATGGGACGGCGGGCAAGAAAACGTCTGCCGCTGGTCATCGGGGGGTGGGGCACCCGTGGCAAGTCCGGAACCGAACGTCTAAAAGCGGCGGTTTTTGAGGCCCTTGGCCACGGGACCCTTTCGAAAACCACCGGTACGGAGCCAATGTTTCTGATGGCCAACCCCTTAGGCAAAACCCGTGAAATGATGCTTTTCCGCCCTTATGAAAAGGCCACCATCTGGGAGCAGCACGCTATGAACCGATGGGCGGCAAGTATGGACACCCGGGTCCTGCTCTGGGAGTGCATGGGGTTAAATCCTGCCTATGTATCGATTCTGCAGAAACACTGGTGCAGGGATGATTATTCCACCATAACCAATGCCTACCCGGACCATGAAGATATCCAGGGGCCGGCCGGCATAAATATCCCCAAAGTCATGTCTGAATTTATACCGGCAAACCGGACCCTTGTAACTGCGGAAGAACAGATGCGGCCGGTGCTGGAAGCCGCGGCCAGAGAGAAAAATACGGACTTTAAAAGTGTGGACTGGCTGGATGCCGGAATGATTCCCCCAGACATCCTGGAGCGATTTGTCTATCAGGAACATCCCTACAATATCGCTCTTGTACTTAAGCTGAGCCGGGAACTCGGTGTGGATAGCGATTTTGCATTAAAGGAAATGGCAGATCGGGTGGTCCCGGATATTGGTGCACTAAAGGCATATCCGGAAGCCTTCCGGGGCTTTCGACGGATGGAGTTCGTCAATGGTATGGCTGCCAATGAGCGGTTCGCCACTCTTAGTAATTGGCGGCGAATGGGATTTGCCGGAGATGAATCTTCTGATGTCGCCGAACAATTGCAGAGCGTGCTGGTCAACAACCGGGCCGACAGGGTGTCGCGGTCAGAAATGTTTGGCGGCATTATTGTCGAGGATTTAAGCGTCGACCACATCGTGTTGATCGGCTCCAACCTGACAGGGCTGATGGGCTATATCCGGGATGCATGGCAAACCTATATGGAAAAGCATGATTTCAGTCGCGACAGCCAGCAAGAGCTGCTCCGGGCGGCCGGGCACCTTCGGCTGCCGACGGACCAATCAATGGTCAAGCAGCGGCTGGCCGCCATGCTGGCCCCTCTAGATCTGGGAGCCGAAGTGCGGAAAAATCTTCTAAAACTTTGGCATGAACCGCAACAGCTTAAAAGCGGCCTCCAAAACAATGGGCTTTCCTCTGTTGCCGATGATATAGCCGATCAAATACAACAATACAGCCGTCAGTACACGGAATTTGCCGCGATCTCAGAAAAAATCGAAAATGGCGGCTTGTTGGGTACAGCGGATTTGGCAGAATCAATCAGTGAATTTTTGAAAAAATGGTTCTTCAATAAGATCCACATTGTGGACGACCCTCATGTCAGCGGTGAATTTATCGTGAACCGGCTTTTTGACATATCACCGCCGGGTCTTTTGCACCGTGTCATGGGAATACAGAATATCAAGGGCCCCGGGCTGGATTTCGTCTACAGATGGCAGTCCTGGCAAACCTGCTATCAAGCCTGCAATAAACTGCGATCGGATGATGAAAACGTGGTTCGGACCGGTCTGCACGAGCTTTCGGCATTTCAGGATTACGGGCTGCTCTGTGAAGATTATGTAAAGGAAACGATTGAATACACCCGGACACGTTCGGTTGCACAAAGTGAACACTTCCAGGCCGGCCTGGAAGTGATCGAAAAAACCATGGAAGACAGGCTGTCAAGCATACGGGATTTTCTTCAAGCCACGGGCCGAAGAAATCGGGCCTTTGTACCGATTTTTCATTTCCTGGAATCTTTCCTGGATGCCGGCGATGGCATTCGCCGGAGAAAAGCCGCCAATCGGATTTACCGGGATCTGAAAAAGGGGCGCGTAAGTCAGGACCGGGCGGCGACAGAACTCAATCAACTGCACAATCGGCAAAAGGGTGGATGGCTGTTTGACCAACTGATGGGTATGTTGCGAAAAATTACCGGTTCACCAACCACTGGGCCAGGATAGTTCTCGCTTTCAATGATGGTTTTGTTTGAGTTATCTCGGGGTGATGGGTTGCACCTAAGTTATACCTAAATTGAGCGTGTCAGATTTTTAAAAACATGACTTTGTAAAGGATTATACCCATTTATATTTAAAAATCTGAAACCCTCCGGGATTTCCAATTCTGCCGCATCTACTGCGTCAGATGCAGGCTTGCATAGTCCACTATAGCTCGTCTGCATCTTCCTTGTATCTGCGGCAAACTTGAAAATCGCTCAATTTAGGTTATAGGTGGTTCGGGATAGGGGTGACCTGGACACCAGTCTGGGAGAATGATAACGATTAATTCCCAATTAGATGCCTGCCTGAAAAAGAATAAAAGCACAGGCAATTCAGAGATGGCAGTCTATAAATCCCCTCTGATGATCGGGTTCAAAAAGCCAAGCAAAGTTATTTGGCTTTTTATGCATTTGAGGGCAATAAAGCATTTTATAAAATCAAACTGTTTAAAAAGGGCATAGAATTTTGGTGCAGAACAAAAAAAGGGTTTATGAAAAAATTCATAAACCCTTGATTTCATTCTGGTGCCGAGGGGCGGATTTGAACCACCGACACGGGGATTTTCAGTCACCTGCTCTACCGACTGAGCTACCTCGGCTTGATTTTGTTAAGATGTATAAGGAATGTAGCAGGTGCTGTCAAGGACTTTTTTGAAGATCACCGAATAGATACTGCACCAATGTGGATGCCGCAATGGCCGCGGTCTCAGCCCTGAGTATGCGCGATCCCAGCGTGGCGGGAGCAAACCCGCGCTTTTTTGCCAGGTCTGCCTCCCGGGCTGTAAAGCCGCCTTCCGGGCCCAGCATGAGAAGAACGGATTTAGGGGAAACATCCCGGCTTTTAATAACAGGGGTTTCTGCGTGTTCCCAGAAAAATACCGGCAGGTCAACTGTTTCTGAAAGATCCAGCACTTCTGAGAAATTCATAGCCGGAGATATTTCCGGCACCATGCTTCTGCCGCACTGCTTAATGGCCTCCACTGCTATGTCCCGCCATCTCCCGATCCGTTTTTCCATGCGTTTTTCGTCAGGCCGGGCGACTGTTCTTTCAGTAATCATAGGAATCCACCGGCTTACCCCGAGTTCGGTGATCTGCCTTATTAGGTCGTCCATTTTTTTATCTTTTAAAAAACCCTGGGCGACGGTGAGTTGGAGTGGGGATTCGTTATGAACCTTGATTTCGTTTAAACTTGCAACGCGAACCGCGTTTTCTTCAAAAGCGGCAATGCTTGCATCAAAAACCCGCCCCCTGCCGTCGGTCAGCTCGATTTTGTCCCCTGCCGACAGGCGCAGAACCTTGCGGATATGGCGCACGTCCTTTCCGGTTATGCGCGGTTCACGTTTTTGCAGTTGTTGCGAATCGATATAGAAGCGTGGCATATAATGTAAATCAGAGGCCCAATGACGGTTTTTAAGTGTTTTTTGAGCAGCCGGCGGCTTGCGGTATTTCAGGGCCGGTATTGTTACATAGATATATTACAGCCGCCCGGAACTTGCAAACGGATTTCAGGCTATGCGCCGCAGTCGTTGACTGCTAAACGGTCGGAGGGTCAAATTTCTTGACAACATCAGGGTGTTATGCTAATTTAAATAAAATATTAATGCCAGGAAGAAAAATTCCTTATCCGCGGCACAAAGCCTTTCAGGCAGGGAGAAACCTCATGACGGACAGCAATGAAAAAAATCAGGAGAATGAAATTATAGAACTCTCCGAGATTGCTGTGGGGACCTCGGAAGAGGATAATGAAATTATTGAATTAACCGAGGATCTGGTCGATGAAGCCAGGGATGCAATTTCAGGCGCAACCCGGGAAACATCCGATGAATCCAGGGAGCTGGAACTTTCAAGAGAGCTTCTCTCCGAACCGGAATTTTTTTCCGGCCAGGAACAGGAAACAGCGGAAAAAGCAGACCTGATCTCCGAATCCCGGGACCTGGATATCCCTGAAAAGCAGCCTGATTCCGACATTGAACAGGATATCGCCAGGGAACTCGACAATTACTTTCCCCTTGATGAAAAGTCTTCCGGCGATATTGCCGGGGCAGGTGAAACAGGGGAGGAAAAGGCTCCGGAACCGGATGTTGACATAACCGATCAACAATTGCAGGATGCGCTGGAACGGGTCATTGAAAGAAAGTACGGCCGGAGAATTGAAGAGATGATAAGCGAGATTGTCAGGCTTAAGATTTCTGAAGATATTGAAAATATCAAAGATTATATATTAAAGCGGCATACCGGCAGGTAAGCCTGCCGATGTTTGCGCCCAAAGGGTATTCTTCGGCACAATCAACGGGAGTTTTCTTAAAGATGGGGGTTTGCAATAATCCCCATCTTTTTGATTTTTAATGAGAGAAAGAATTCTGGAGCGGAAAAATATGGCTGGTGAAAATCTGAGCAAGGGATATCAACCCCAAGAGGTGGAAAAGCGCTGGTATGAGTACTGGGAAGAACAAGAGCTGTTTGCAGCAGAAGAAGACAGTTCAAAAAGGCCGTTTTCTATTGTAATCCCCCCGCCGAACGTAACAGGCGTTCTTCATATGGGGCACGCTTTAAACATTACCCTGCAGGATATCCTGTGCCGCTACCGGCGGCTGCGGGGCGACAACGTGCTCTGGGTGCCGGGTACCGACCATGCCGGAATCGCCACCCAGAACGTAGTGGAGCGCCACCTTTCGGCCGAAGGCATTGACAGGCACCAGATGGGCAGGCAGCAGTTCGTGGAGGCTGTATGGGAATGGCGCAGAAAATACGGCAGCGCCATTATCAGGCAGTTAAAGTCCCTGGGCGCCTCGTGCGACTGGAGCCGGGAGCGCTTTACCATGGACGAGGGGCTTTCGCGGGCTGTGCGCAAAGTCTTTGTAGAGCTCTACGGGCAGGGACTGATCTACCGGGGCAGCTACATTATTAACTGGTGTCCCAGATGCCGTACTGCGCTTGCCGAAATAGAGGTTGAGCACGAGGAACACGGCGGCAGCCTGTATTACATTCGTTACCCATACGTAAACGGTGAAGACGGTCCGGTTGTTGCCACGACCAGGCCTGAAACCATGCTCGGTGACACCGCTCTGGCTATACATCCAGATGATGAGCGCTACAAAGATATTTCGTCAGACAGGGTGATCCTTCCTTTGATAGGGCGCGAGATACCCGTGATCAGGGATGAATACGTGGATATGGAATTCGGCACTGGCGCCCTTAAAATTACCCCTGCCCATGATCCCAACGACTTTGTAGTCGGGGAAAAGCACGGCCTGGATCGCATCAAGGTAATCGGCGAGGACGGGGTAATGACAGAGGAAGCAGGCGATTTTGCCGGAATGGACCGTTTCGAGTGCCGAAAAGCAGTGGTTGCCGCCCTTGAAAAAGAGGGGCTGCTTGTCAAAATCGAGGATTACAGCCACAGCATAGGCCACTGCTACAGGTGCTCTACTCTCGTGGAGCCGAATCTTTCCAGGCAATGGTTTGTCAGGACAGGGCCTCTCGCCCGGGAGGCAATCGAGGCGGTACGCAACTCAAACACCCGGATTATACCGGAAAAATGGTCAAACGATTACTTCAACTGGATGGAAAATATCCGTGACTGGTGCATATCAAGGCAGATCTGGTGGGGGCACCAGATTCCTGCCTGGACATGTGAAAGCTGCGGCAGACTCATTGTTTCAATGGATGATCCCTCCGCATGCCCGGACTGCGGCGGAACGGATTTGGTCAGGGACCCGGACGTGCTCGACACCTGGTTCAGCTCGGCTTTGTGGCCGTTTTCCACTATGGGCTGGCCGGATAAGACCAGGCTGCTCGATATTTTTTATCCCACCTCGGTGCTGGTGACAGGATTTGATATCCTGTTTTTCTGGGTGGCCAGGATGATGATGATGGGGATTCACTTCATGGAGGAGGTGCCGTTTCATGACGTCTATGTGCACGCCCTGGTCAGGGACGAGGACGGCAAGAAAATGAGCAAGTCCTACGGCAACGTGATTGACCCCATGGACGTTATCGAAAACTACGGCACAGATGCCCTGAGGTTTACCCTGGCGGCATTTGCAGCCCAGGGAAGGGACATAAAGCTGTCAGAAAAACGGATAGAAGGCTACAGGCACTTTATAAACAAGCTGTGGAACGCGGCGCGTTTTTCGTTTATGAATATCACCGGGTCGCATCCGCAATTTGACCACCGTTCTCTTTCCCTGGCGGACCGGTGGATCTTGTCAAAGCTGCACAGGACGATACAGGAGGTCGGCCAGGCCCTGGATAATTATCATTTCAACGACGGGGCAAATACTTTATACAGGTTTATATGGCATGAATTCTGCGACTGGTACCTGGAGGCCGCAAAGCCGGCATTATACGGAAAGGCAGACGGTGAAGCCATGAACGCTTCCAGGGCGGTGCTCTGGCGGGTCCTGCACGATTCCCTGATAATGCTGCATCCTTTTATTCCATTTGTAACAGAAGAAATATGGCACAAGCTTCCGGGAACCAGCGGATCCATCATGACGGCCTGCTTTGCCGGCCGGGATCCTCAGTATCCCGAGATTTCCGAGGACCCGGAGGCAGAGGCTGATATGGAGCTTATCATGGGTGTGATCACCTCGGTGAGAAACATCAGGGGTGAGATGAATATTTCGCCTTCAACACTTCTTTCCGTAATGGTCCAGGCGGAAGAAAGCAGAGTCCGGCAAACAATTGAGAGCCATCGTGAAATGATATCAACACTTGCCCGGTTAAAGGATCTCTTGGTTGAAGAGGCCGGGGAAAAGCCGAAGGGTTCTGCCACCGCAATTGTCGGCGATGCCGTGGTTTCCGTGTTTCTGGAAGGCGTAATCGATTTTACGCAGGAAATCGAAAGGCTTGACAAGGAAATAGCCAAGCTGGACAAAGAAATGGCCGGCCTTGGCAAAAAACTTGACAATCCCGGATTTTTAGAAAAGGCCCCCGAAGAAGTGGTTGAAAAAGTGCGCAGCCAGTACAGGGAGGAATCCGAAAAATTAGAAAAGCTCAAAAATAACCGGGAAAAGATCAAATCCCTTGAGTCGGTGCAGTGATGAACAATTATCATAAAATCCCGGTTTCCCGGATAGTGGACCGTATAATTGATTTCT
>JAGXLE010000207.1 GCA_018334855.1 Desulfobacterales bacterium
AGGAGCGCCTCGAGTTTTTCCTGTACTTCGGCCTGGCGCTGGATCAGCTTATCCATCTCCTCGTCGCTCATGGGCTCGGCAAACTGTTCATTGATCCGCTCGTATTCGGCCATCAACTCCATGGTGTCTGCCACTGCCTCCTCCACCACCTGGCGCACGGTCTTTTCATCGTCTAACTCAGGCTCCTGTTCGAGCAGGCCGACCGTATATCCGGGGCTCATGGCCACCTCGCCGTTATACTCCTTGTCTTTTCCGGCCATGATGCGAAGCAGGGTACTTTTGCCCGCGCCGTTTAAACCGAGCACGCCGATCTTGGCCCCGTAAAAGTAGGACAGGGAGATGTCTTCGATAATCGGTTTTTTATAGTGATACTTGCTCACCCGGTTCATGGAGCAGATTATTTTGTCGGGCTGTTGCTGCTGACTCATTTTGCAGTTGTTCTCCTGTCTTTGTGTTTTTGTTCGTTTCGGATAGAACTTCGGCTCCCGCGCGTTTATAACAATTTTACCTTCTGCTTTTCCGGATCCGGGTGCTGTCGGTAAAAAATGGCCATGTGGCCTATCATGCCAACCAGTTCGCAACCGGTCTCATTTTCAATGGTGCCGGCAGCAACCTTTTTCTGATCCTTTTCCTTGAAATCGAGAAATTTGACCTTGATCAGCTCATGGGCATCGAGTGCTTCGTTTATCGCCTCTATCACCGCGGGGGACAGCCCTTTTTGTCCGATCATCGCGTGTGGTTTTATACCGTGTGCAAGCCCCCGCAGATGTTTGCGCTGGTGGCCTTTAAGTGTCTGCAAATTATTTCCTCCTGTGTTTATACGTTTTGCCGGCTTGCGGCCGGACCTTTTCAGTGGTATTGATTTCTAAACCGGATATACCTGAACACCCATGCTTTTATCAACAGGCAATACCACAAAGGAGACGATTTGGCCAAACGACCGATTACCCCGGCATATATTATATTCTATATCCTGTTTTTGCCCGATTCATGGCGGATACTTACAGGCATTGCCGCTGCGGTGCTTTTGACTCCCTATATAACCGAGCCTGACATGGATGCCGCCGGCCGGGTCATGATGTTTGTGATGATGGCGGCAATCGGATACGCCGCCTTCGGAGTCCCGGCCAGGTTTATTACTGCAAAACTAAAAAAATGGATTCTTGGCGACCGGTACAAATAAATCCCCGTTTACCCGCCTGATTCAAGCGGCCCGCTTTTCATGACCTGGCCGGGGAGAGGGCGGGCGAGGATTTTTTCCAGAAGACGGGCGACCTCTATAAGGGCGGCAAGGTCCATACCGGTATCAACACCCATGGATTCAAGCATGAACACCGTATCCTCGGTGGCAAGGTTGCCTGCTGCCTGCGGTACGTTGGGACATCCGCCGATGCCGCCAAGAGATGTGTCAAAAATGCGGATGCCGGCAAGATAGCCTGCATAAAGGTTTGCCATGGCAATTCCGCGGTTGTTGTGCAGGTGAAGGCAAAGCGCCGTATCAGGCAGGTGTTCTTTAAAATGCGAAACTGTTTCGGTGACCTGCCCTGGATTGGCCATTCCAGTGGTGTCTGCAAGGGTTATGCGGTCTGCCCCGCGCATTACAAACTGGCGCGCAACGGCAAGCACGTCAGAAACAGGCACCGGGCCCTGGTAGGGACAGCCGAAGGCGGTGGCAATGGCTGCCGCAACAGGCGTGCGGCTTTGTTCTGCAAGTGAAAAGATTGAGTCCAGCTCTGCCATGGAGTCGCTTATACTGCGCCCCACATTTGCCCGGTTATGCGCCTCGGATGCAGAAACAAACACGATCAGGCGGTCAGCCCCGGCATCCGCGGCAGCGCGGGCCCCTTTCAGGTTCGGGACCATGACTTCATGCCATATGCCGCCTCGCCGGGCGCGGGCCATGACTTTGGCCGCGTCCCTGAGCTGCGGGACCGCCCTGGCGCTGACAAAAGAGGTGGTTTCAAGGTATTTAACCCCGGCCCCTGCCAGGGCGTCTATCAATGCCAGCTTGTTTTCCGTGGAAACAAAAGCCTTTTCAGACTGGAGTCCGTCCCTTAAGGCCACCTCCCGTATTATGATCTTCTGCTTATCCTCCATCTGAAAATCCGTAGTGGTAACGCATGATTTCAGATATTTCCCGGGTCATGGCAAAAGCCCTTTCCGCATTTTCAACACTCATTAGATTAGCATCACAGCAGGGCATTATCCAGGAGGCCTCAGCCAGCAAAGACCGGTCAATTCCCTTTTCGGCAAAATTTTCTATTCCCTTTTCTATGATATCGACCAGGCCTTTTACCGTAACCTGGCTGACGGCCTCGTCTGTCACCGGAACGATGCCCCAGGCAAGCATGCCGCCGCGCTCGAGATAGGGCCTGAATTCCTCGTGATACATTGTCACTTTGTCTGTATGCTGATAGGCGTCAAAATTTATTACATCTACATTTGCCCGGGTCAGTAGGCTCCAGTCAATATTTGCGCAGCAATGAACCCAGTTTGGGCCGGAAAGGCCCTCAAATCCGTTGTTTATCGCCTTGATAATGTTTTCCCTGCTGCCGGTACCGCCCGCTGAAGTAAAGGAGACAAGGGTGGTTTCCGGCAGTCCGGCAATGACCTCAACCCCGGGCACTTCCTCTCTGATTTTCTTCTCCAGCCATCTTGATTTAAGATTTACCCCCTTTATCAGGATGTCTCTCAGGGTTTCATGGTAAAATGCCGAGGTGCCGTCCTGCTGTTTGAGGATGTCACCCATCAGTACCGGACCTGCGGTCTGGAAGGCCACCCATTTCAGCCCGGCCGGGGGATCGGTTTTTAAGCGCTCCAGCAGCGCGTAGAATCCGGGGGCAACCTTTTCGCTGGTTGCAAAGGCGTCCAGGTCATTGTTTTCCACCCTGTTGTAGAATTCCAGGATTTCATTTTCCCGGTCCGGCGAAGGATCCAGGTAGACCTGTTTTTTCTCCCGGTCAAATTCCACGCAGGGAATTCCTTCCAGCATGTGCTTGATGTTTCTGCTTAAAACCGGCAGACATGGGGCTTCGGGAAAGTTTTCAACAATGGTCTCCACGGCTTTCCCCAAGTCCCGGTGGGGCAGAAAGGCCATGCTTGTTGCTGCAAAGCAGGGTTTTTGATGCATTGCTTTTCTCCTTGAAAATTGAATTTGGCCGGATAAAGAATTGAATTTTTACCTTTTATGCCCATTGTGATGATCAGGAAGCAAAAATGTAAACAACGTTTTAGAAAAAATAAAGGACAAATTTTGACAGGCTCGTAAAAAGCTTCTCACATCGCTTGATGTTTTTGCAGGAAGGAAGCCCTGCGGTCGGGTCAGTTTTTCGCTCCTGACCGTTTTCGGGATTTGTCAAATCCCGAAAACGGTCAATGTCGCTTTAAAAACCGACCCCGACCTTGGACTTCCTTGGAAGTCATTTCTGGGCGACATTTGAGCAAGGAAATCGACTTCAAAGGAAATCTTTTTTTGCGCTCTCACGAAACTGCACTTCGTTGCCCTGACGGC